>CAMBMC010000252.1 GCA_945868555.1 Chitinophaga pinensis
TCCCGAGTCCGAAAGTGACTACGGATAGAATCAACGAAATGAGTGCCGCTTTGGCCAAAGGGTGAACTTTCTTCACACCTGGCTCTTCATTTTTCGAGATAGCCTCTTCCTTTTCGGTTTCTGATTTTGACGTTTTAGCAGCAGCTTGCTCTACGTGAATCGCCTCCCCCGTATTCCCCCCTTTTAGGTCTTGATGATCAGAAAAGGTTGAATTCTCGGGAAAATTAAGGTTTACAGCAGTGATTGGCGATTCTTCAAGCTCCTGTGGCGAAATGGATTCATTTGGCGTCTGTCTCTCAGTCATCGATTCATCTGCAGCAACCTGCTCTGACTCCCTAACACTTGAATGTGTTGACTTCCACTCCACATGCCAGCCTGGATTATGAACGCGCTTGGTAATGGTGCAGGCGCCAAGCAAAAACAACGCGAGTAAAAAAGTAATTGATCTCATAATAGTTTTATTCTTTGTTCCTAAAGTTTATACCCAGCCAAATGCATAAAGAAAGAAATACACCAAAAATGAAAATACTAACAGAGCAGGAATTAACAAAATACTCGAGATAATGAGTACGATTTTTGCCATTTTTCTTCCGTCCCACCGTTCAGGATTCTCCTTAATTTTTTTTAAGGCATATAAGGCTAAAACAAAAGCGACAAGCGCTCCAAGTCCGAAGGTTATAACTGATAAAATCAACGATATAAGCGCAGCTTTTGCCAAGGGGTGAACTTTCTTTGCACCTAGCTCTTCATTTTTCGAAAAAGCCTCTTCCTTTTCGTCATCTAATTTTGACGTTTTAGCAGCACCTTGCTCTACGCGAATAGCTTCCCTAGCATTGTCTCCTTGTGGGTCTTGATGATCAGAAAAGGTCGAATTCTCGGGAGAATGAAGGTTTTCAGCAGTGATCTGCGATTCTTCAAGCTCCTGTGTCGAAATGGATTCATTTGGAGTATGTCTCTCTGTCTTCGAAACATCTGTAGCCACCAAGGCTGTTTCATTAGCTCTTGAATGATTTGACTTCCATTCCACATGCCAACCTGGATTGTGAACGCGTTTTGTAATGGTACAAGAACCTATTAATCCAAAAAGGAAAAAGAAACAAAGAAACTTGATGTACGTGCATTTCATGCGGATCGAATTATTGGAAAAAACCACCAAAAAGGGCATCAAAATTATATTGATTACTAAGCATGTTAAAAGCGATTACCTGCAAAATAAGCAGCGCGACAAACCCTATGATTCCAAAGTACAGTAGAAATTTTGCCAACTTCTTACCTTTCCAAAGATCAGGCTTCGCATTGATTTGACGCAAAGCTTGATTGGAATTAATAACTGCCAAAACACTAAAAGTCAATTGAATAAGAATCAACAAAATGAACGTTAACGTGGAAAGCACATATACAGAAGCGAGCACAATGAATGTAACGATTAATGATACAAGTGTTAATGTTAAAGCGGTCTTTAACGGTGGAGGCATTTTTTTATCCTTTTGCTTTTCTGCTGAATCTTCTGAAAGAAGAGTTAATGGGGTATCTTGTTCGTTAGGGTAAATCATTTCACTTTCAACAGGCAGCGCTTCTGATTTTGAAGGTTGAATTTCATTAGATTTCGCTGGTGTGACGACCTGATCTGATCCATTTTCGTCCCTACTTTGCATAGGAACATGTTCATCGCCAATTCGAAGTTCCCCCTTATCTGAATTGAGAACCTCAATGCTGTTTTCTTTTTCAGCTTGCGACCGTTCGCTGTGAGAAAATTCTTGGTCATTAGAGGTAGGTTTATGCTTCCATTCCATATGCCAACCTGGATTGTGAAAGCGTTTTGTGATGGTGCATGAACATAGACAAATAAAAACAAAAAGAAAAAGTAATGATTTCATAGCATTAAAAGTTTAATGAAATATTACAACCAAGAAGAACCAGATGAACCGCCTATTGAAGCCAAGAGAATGAGTAACAAGCCTCCCAACAGAGAGATATAAAGGATTGCCAAACAAATACTAATAGTGGCTTTCATTAACTTAATTCCTGACCATTTCTCAGGGTTGGACCTAATCTTTTTGCGCGCCACGAGTGCCAAGATGAAGGAGACAATAAACCCAAGCCCACCTAGAATAGCAATCGGAATGGCAAAAGCTCCAATAATCCCACACACAAGCGATGAAATAAGAAGCCAAAAGGCAAGCTTCGCCAAAGGAAGCACCGCCGGTTCATCTGGATTGGATGTCACACTATTCTTTTCACTTGCATTTTTTTCAATTGCGGACTCATTGGCGCCGTCACTTTCTACATCTAATTGTCCGTTTCCTTTTTCAGCACTTGGTTCGTCTTGAATCTGGACAAACCGCATAGTTCCTTTAGAGCGTACCTCAGTGCTCATTTCAATAGGATTTTCTACTGGTGCGTTTTGTACTGAAAACGCTGGGTTCGAGCTTAAATTGGCCGTCATGCCCAAAGCTTCATCATACACATCTTGTTGCTTTTCATTCTGTTGGTTTGACTTCCACTCCACGTGCCAACCTGGGTTGTGAACGCGCTTGGTGATGGTACAGGAGCCCAGCACGGAAAGCAAGACAATAAAGGATATATATTTCATCGTAGTCACTTAAAAATCAGTGTAAATATAAACCATATCATTTCGAACTCAAAATTGAAATCCGCAGGTCAGAAAAAATGGCTTGCGAATTTCACAACTCTTAAATCTGAGACAAAAAAAATGCCCCATCCAAACCAATAGGGCATTTTAAAAACTGATTTAAAAACCCTTAGTCGATCACCACTGTGTATGTTCGCTGTTTATCTGGCTCATTGATGCGCAGAAAATAAGTTCCGCTGTACAAAGTTGCCGCATTGAAATAACACAAGGTGCTTCCTTGGTAAATGGTCTGCGTTTGAATGACTTTTCCAGTAGCATCAACCAATTCTGCTGTGACATTGCCGTTGAGCAATCCAGAGGATTGAACCACCAAGATCTCGGCTGTTGGATTGGGGAAAATGCTGAAAGTAGTTGAACTCAAATCCTCTACTCCTGCCGATGATGTGTATGTCGTAACAGTTTCTGTAATTGACGTCACTTTGGATGCGACCTTAGTTCCATAGAATGTTGGTCCAACTGCATACGGATACGCAGAGTTGTGATTTGCATCTACAGTCGCGAAGTAGCAATAGATTCCATTTGGATATTCGGGTGTTACACAAAAACGTCCGTTGTGCACATCCAAGTAATCGGCTTGACCGGAGTGCGCAACGAATTCATAATCCTCACGGAAATAACCCAAAGGATACGTCGTGCTCACTGCAGGGCCATCAGGCACATCGGTTCCATCTGCCCAAACTGTTCGTGTTGTGATGTTGCGCAACTGGTAACTGGACTTGATTCGTACAATTCCACCTGTACCACCCGCATTGGCGTACCCATACGCACCATAAATTGGGAATCCATCATAGGCAAAGCCAATCAACGGAGAATGTTGTGCTGCGTTGATTGCATACAATCCATCAGCTGCGTACAAATCACAAACGGTTGAAATTACTGTCAAGTCAAGATTAAAGGCACTTGGATTTTGGTGATGGTGGTAATTTCCATTCGCTGGGTGACCTTTAGAACAATCGAATCCAAGTTTTTCAGCAGGTACTGCATCGCGATTCCAAGATTGAGAGGAACCAGGGCCACCAGGACATTGCGACATGCCTGGTAAAGGACCGCACAATGTGTTTGTTGTCGAATTCCAAGCCACAGCATCGCGGTAGTCAAAGAGCGCAACACCATTGATAAATACACCAATGTTACCACCTGTCGTTGACGTTAATGTGCCTGTATTTTGAGTTGGGTTCAAGGGAAATTTAAAAATGGCATTTTGATCTGAAGCCAAGGTCGGGTTTCCATCCAAGAATGGTCCAGTTGGGTAGGCAGGAATTCCATTTGTAGAAACATACACCCAGTTCGTCGAATACTGAACCGTTTGCACATTCGCGGCAACATTGTCTTGAATCAGTGTTGAATTACCTGAGACATAATGGCTACCCAAAATGCCTGTCGTATTTTGTAACCAAGCCGTAATGGCTGGATTTGTTTGTCCGAATGCTAAGGAGGTAAGTCCTGCCGCAATCATTGAACACATTTTTTTCATAGTTATGAGAATTTGTTTTGTAGTGTT
>CAMBMC010000253.1 GCA_945868555.1 Chitinophaga pinensis
TATTAAAGTGGCTTGAATGCCTCACTTGCTACCGCTAAGGTAAACGTGTTGTTTACTAACACATTCGGTTCCTTACGGGCATTTGGCAATGTGGCCACTTGCACTTTGATTCCAGTTGAATCTTTAAACCGTGTTTCAAAATTGCCGATTTGCATGCTGGCGCGGCATTCAAAATCATCAACCTTTGATGAACTAATACTCGCCAAAGTAGCGTCCTCATCGGCGTATTTGCTTCCATTGTAAATTCGCAAATCCAATCCATAGGTTTTTTCAAATTGAGCACGAAGCGTCTTCACTGACATTCTTCCAGAAATATTAAACTCTGCCATAATTTAATTTTTAGTTGTGTTGTTTATTTCTACAAATTTAAAAATCGAACCAATCGTATTCTATTGCAAGTTGTTGCAAGTTTGTATTATGCATACCGCATTTTGTGCTACTTTTATATCTTCAACAACATGAGAACGAAGGCGCAGCAAATAACGAATGATTTTTACCATGCAGAACTGCGCAAAGCGATTTGTTCGAAAGTAAAAAATCAGATTGTTGAATTCAATGAATGTCGGAATCTATCCATTAAACTAACTGAATTCGGGACCCCAGTTTCAGCCCATACGCTGGCTCGTTTTTTCGGTGTGATACATTCAGAAAATAGGCCTTATACAGCAACTCTCGATATCCTGTGCCGCTTCATTGGATCTGAATCCTATGCTCAATTCTGTTTGACCATCAGTGAAACCTTGGATTACGCATTGTTTTTTCCAAAAGATGCGTTTTCTTCTGGATCTTACTCGCTGATCGCATTCGAATTGGCCATTGCCGAGAATGATTGGCAAACAATGAATGACTTGCTCGAATCTGTCGATCTCAATCACCCATTCACCCAAGAATTGGTAATGTATTTGGGAAATGCGGTGCGCAATCACCCGAATAAAAAGGACTTCTTACTTGCGCTCTCACAATCGAAAAGTGGACGTTGGTTCTTTTATGAAAGTTTTGTAGATGAAGATGATGAAAACAATTATTATTCGGATGCATTGCTTGAATATTATGCAAAGAGCCCAATCCTACTTGGCAATCAGATATTTATTCAATGCTTCCTCGCCGTAAAATTCATATATGCCAATAAGTCCGTTGATAAATCGAAGTTTAACTGGATTCATATGGATGGCATGACCTATGATCAGTTTCATTTTCATGAGATCTCACGCATCCTTGAGCTGAAGATACTCTTGGATTATCAAGACAAAACGCTAAATCGAACCTACGCAACTCACCTTGATTTGGTGTATGAACTGTCTGAAAAAATGAATCATTTCAACGCTTCATGGGTATTGGCCAGAACCATTAAAGCGCTTTCATTTAGCGGCATTTTTAAACTTGCATTGGAGCACGAGCCATTTAAAAATAGTGTTCTCAAGAGATTTCAAGAAAACCCAAGCCGTTTGCATTCTATAGGAGAATTAATCCTACAATTTGTCGGGCACAGCTATTTTATGCACTACAAAAAGGAAAAATTCATGCTGCCTCCTATTCGATTGAGTTATCGACACGACAATGAAACAAAGTCGAGAATCGCCGTTGAATCCGCTACAGCGATATTGTATGCGGACGAGCCTGTCAAACATCTTCTGAAGAAGAATCTTTATTCATTTACGGAAAAGACAAACCAAACGTGGATCAATCAATTGATTTTTGATTAACCAAGATTTTAAGATGTTAAGATTATAGGATGTTAAGATGTTACGACTTAAAATCAGCATATAAGCTATAATTGCCGAAGGCAACAAATTCCCAAAGGGATCAAATTGCGAATCATCAAATTTCGAATTGAATAGCCTTGCTATTAACCAACCTTGTAAAGCAGTTTAATCACCCAATACCAAAATGCAACAAGAATCACGATTCCAGCCAGTATTCCAAAAACGCCGACCACCTTAATTAATTTGATGGAAAAACGATCCAAATCACGGTTCAAATCAGCATCGTGTGCATAGGATTGATCGTCTACTTTACTTCGAAAAAGTGAAAATCCTTTGTTCTGTTTTTTTCTCATCTATTCTCTTTAAAATGCATGCATGACATTCGTTCACCTTTCAGCACCAGAGCATCACGCTTGTTTTTCCGATAAGTTATTGAACGCTGCCACCAATTTTTCCAGCAATTCATCCGTCAAATCGGCTTCGTTTTTTGTATGATGAAGGTGTAGTTCATTAGTTACAAAAGAAAAACGCTCCGAAATCCTTAATAAATTCCGGAGCATTTGTCCATGTTTTAACAACTCAGTTGCTAGATCTTTACAGATGACAATTGATTGAAATATTCAGTAATTCCAGATTTGATGCTTGATAAAAACTCTTTGGAGTATTTAATGTCATCTGCATTCCCAGCATATTCAAAACGAATAAAATCATTCTTCATGCGCACAAAACAAAACGTCTTAGCGCGCGAAACAGGGTGAACACATGCCAAAGTCATGAAATTTGGAGTGTAATTTATTGTCGCATTGGCCCCAAAAGTCTGCTCTGTCCATTCGTTCACGGATTTGAGTGCTTCTATGAGCTCGGAAGGATACTTTTTTTCGTCCAGCATCTTCTCAAAAGAGGACCAGCTTGTGAAACGTGTTCGACCACCAACGATGATAAAATCTTCGAGTTCAGCTTCAACGTCCACGAGTAAGTCACCTTCTTTTTCCTGTACTTGGAAAAGCAAACGAGCGACTGCCTTTTCGATAGGTACGTCAAGTGCTTCAGCCAAGGTTAAGATATTCCCAATTTCCGCTTCAGTGATTACCCCATCAGCAAGCACTGTACTCACAGCCGCTTCAAACACTTTTGGTTTATCTTCAGAGGAGAATTTTTCAGCACTGGAGTAGAGCAAATCAGTCAATTGATCATCCGTAAATAGGTGAGCCATGGAAATGACTTGCTTTATTGATGAAGCCAAACCTGGGAGCTCCGAGTCACTTTCAAGTGCATCAAGCAATTGATTCTCATCTTCGTCAAAAGCTCCGTCAGCCAAAATAGATACTGCGAGAATATTGGCTAGTTCATTGATATTTTCTTTCATACTTTATTTTCTATTCACGTGAATCAATTACCAGAAGAAAAATATCTTTTTCCAGATGCTCTTTTTTCTCGCCGCTCGGGCCTTGGACAAACGGTCAGCTACCTCACGTCCCTTTTTGGTACGTTGATCAAGTCTACCATCTGCTCGTCGCTTTGCCTTGATTTTTCTCGTTCTAGCCATAGCTGATTACAATTCAATTAAATCACAATCCTCTTCTTTCAGCAATTTACTCGCTGAAGCTAGAGTCATTTCATCGTATTTCGGACCTGTTTTTACCCATTTTCCATTCTTCTTAAAGTGAATTTGACACTTCACAGAAAATGCTTCTTCAAAACGCTTTTCAAATCCACCAATAGTCAAGTTTCCTCTCATCGATAAATCGGAATCACCTGCAGGAACATATTTACCGCCTAATGAAACATTTTTCGCGTTGGCAATGGATGCATCTTCATCAACTGGCTTGTCATTTGGGTAACGTAAAGAAGGATACAAATACGGATATTCTTTAACGAAATTTTTGTAGAAAGTGATTACCTTGTGCTTTCCGGAAACATTTAATTCTGACATAACTGTACATTTTTAAGTTTCTCAAATGTAGGTTTCTCAGAAGGAATCAATCAATTTAAGTTAGTTCAAGTTTGGTTGATTTAGGAGGTGATAAAGTGACCCGTTTTGATTAAAATAAGGAATGATTTTATCAAGTTTCTGATGAAATAAGTTACTTGGCATGACATCAAACAACTCAGAGAATAAAGACTTCAACCGTTCATGAAAGTGCAAATCAATCAATGATGACAACAGAAAACATTCACCTAACGAGTAGAAAATGATGCGCTGTTCCTCAGTCGTTTGGAAAGGCCTCTGTTTAGAGATCAGTTCAAACATCCACTCGATAAATTCCCGAAGCTGAACCTTATCGCCATTGAATTCAAAGAACAGTATTTTGCATGAAAAATAACGTGCGGTAGGAAAAACGCCTATTTCAATTAATTGATGTTCATTCAAAGCTAAATTCACAAACAATTTCCGTCCGATTTCAAGTGCCTTATCTCGTTGGCCGTTTATAAAAAAATGTCTAAAAAG
>CAMBMC010000254.1 GCA_945868555.1 Chitinophaga pinensis
GTACCATTCCCTTTTGGACCAACGATTGTAATGTTCGAGAAAATAGGCATAGTTTTCGGTTGAGCAGCAGAACCTGCGGCGTCGTTATCCGATTCAAAAGCATTTGAATCACCAGCGGCATCAAACAAGTCCTTGTCACGAATGATCAAACCAAACTGAACTTTTCCTCTGTATCCGAAATCTGTATCGAAATCGTCATCCAAAGTGCGGTATGCAATAAGGTGTTTAGCATTTACAGTTCCACCAAACCATTCGAAGGCATCATCCCCAGAAAAAGAAACTTGAATATAATCAAGCTCAGTTTCTGAACCTACAGAACCAAAAGTGATCCCATTAACTTCTTTATTTGGCTCCAAAGGAATACCTGCAAATTCTACACGCACATACTTCAAGGTACCTGAGTCGTCATTGTCAAAATTTCCACCGAACTGTGTATCAGTTGTAGGCAAAATCCCTTCGATGTTTGCTACACCTCCAGGTTGATTGTTTCTTGCCAATCCAAGAATGACCAATCCACCCCAGTCACCTTCTTGACGCGCTCCCGGAGCATTGTTTGATGTAAAAACAATCGGTTGAGCTTGTGTACCAATCGCATTGATTTTCGCACCACGTGTAATGATTAATGTAGCTTGAGTAGCAAAATCACCGCGAATGATCGTTCCCGGCTGAATTGTCAAAACCGCGTTGTTTCTAACATACACTTTGTTTTGTAACAAAATCACACCACTCCAAGTCGTGTTTGTAGTAATGTTCGCTGAAACAGTTTGTGTTGTAGGAGCATAAACCGTGTTTTCAGGATCAAAATTGGACCATCCATTTGTCCAATCTGTAGCTGGTGTTCCATCCGTTACTGGAAATGCACCTTTGTAAGGTACAACCGACCAGAATGCATTTTGTGCATTTGCTGCTGTCAAAATCGTTAACGCAGCAACCATTGAGTAAATTCTTTTCATTGTTCGTTTTTTTTATGCAAAGTAACGCCGCACAGACGGGTCTTCGGTTATGTGAGATTTATGCTTACTTTACGATTGAGTTAACTATGAGATACAATTCCTTAACAAATTGAAGCGCTATTCATAATGGCGTGTACCATCAACAAAAATGCCTCCTCAAATTGAGGAGGCAAAATAGTTTGGCAAAAAGATGAAAAACCTTTCTTCAGAGCCTATTTAGAATAAATACTTGAAAGACAAAGTCACAGTTTGTCCATAATTGATTTCCTGCCATGGATTGTCAATGCCATTGTCTAGTTTTTTATTTCCATTCAAATCTTGAAAGAATACGAGGTCTTGTGCCAGCAAGTCCTTAACATTCAATTTGATTTCAAATTTCTCTTGGATCAATTTGGACAACTGCACGTCTACAACGTTTCTTCCATTTTCCCAAACACTCGGTTCTTGAACGTTTCCTACGATGTAAATGCGTTGTCCAACAACATTGTATGATGCATTGAATGCCCATCCGCTTTTTTCATCAAAATAAGAGAAACCAGCATTGATCAAATAAGGAGATTGTCCTTGCAATGGTCGATCTGTTCCAGAACCAATTACACCAGCTAAATCCACTTTAGAACGGATGTAAGAGAAGTTGGTATAGATTGTTGAATTGTCCCAAAATGTAGTGTCTTCACTTTTCTTCAAAAACCCAAGGTTCAATCTATATTCTAACTCTGTCCCAAAGTTCACAACCTTGTTCACATTTGTAAAATACAATTCAGGTGCTCCAGATGTACCTGTTCTATTGATTAACTCGATAGGATCGGTGAAGTCCTTGTAAAACCCAGACACGCTGAAGATCTGTCCTTTACCTGGTGCGTATTCATAACGCAAGTCGAAATTGTGAATGACCGCTCTTTTCAATTCAGGATTTCCTGAGAGGATGTTATCTATCAAGAAATTATAGAATGCAAATGGTGCCAATTCACGGAATTCTGGTCGAGATACAGTCTTGTAATAACTTGCACGAATATTCATGCGTTTCGTAATTGGAAACACCAAATTCAATGAAGGCAAGATGTCAATCACAGTTGTGTCAATTCTCATCGGTAGGTTTGAACCGAATTCGATGTAATTGAACTTTTGATTGTACGACTCTAAACGCGCACCTCCAATGATGCGAACAAACTTTCCAATTTTGGCATCGGCCATGAGGTAACCCGCATTCAAAAATGACGAAGCTTGGTAGCTGTCATCCACACTCGATGCTTCTTCTAATTTAAATCCTCCTTGACCATTGTCGAGCACTCCAAAATTCTCAACGGCAAAAATTTCATTTTCTGGCAAGAGCAATAACTCACTTTGAAAAGAGCTACCTGTTGGTTTGTATTGCGAAAAACCAAAGTTGCGCGCGGCAAAATCTCTCGTTCTGTATTGATGCATGGCACCAACCTTGAATTCAATCTTGCTACTATCGATGGCAAAAGGCAAAGAATAATCGTATCTCGCACTAATGATTTTCTCATTCGATTTGGACCAAAACATATTCCCTGCAGCAGTTGGTATTGTTCCATTCGCTTGAATAATAGCAACATATTGCTCAGATGTGTCTGTCTCTTCCAAGGAGTATTTTCTGTATACAACACGGCGAAGATTTGGGATATTACGACGTACATCACTGAACCCTAAATTCCAAACGAATTTTCCTTTCCCAATTTTGTGATCACCAATCAACTGCGAGGTCAATAGATTATTCTGTGTATACCAGATATTCGTAGATCGCTCCCATTGACGCGGATCATTGTCCAATTCACGCACTCCACGACGAATATTTATTCGATCATCTGAATTCACAGAATACATGTTTTTAAATGAAATCTTATGTTTGTCCGACAACTTGTATGTCATATTGAACATTGCTGCATTTAAAATCGACTGGGTAAACACAGAATCTGTTAATTCCATCTTTTTAACGACTTCTGTGGCCTGCTCTTCAAATTCACGTCGAATAGTTTTATTCGTATTGAAATTATTTTGATAACTGTATGCGAACACAAAACCCAAAGATGATTCTTCCATTTTAATGGTTCGTCCGATTGTATACTGAAGGCTTCCATTTGGAAGCGCCTTGCGTTTATCACTGCCCCATGAAAAATTCATTTGCTCAGCCAAAGTCGCTTTTTCATCTTTCCCCAACAAAGCAAAAGCATCTGTATTTGGGATCCCATCTGGAATTGCTCGGTAACCTGCGCCAAAACCTAGGAAATCAACCGGCGAACTTCCAGATGTATGAAAATTTCGAAAGGTAGAAAGTGTGTTGAAAGCACCAGAAACTTGAATGGACTGGAAATTTGTTTCTTTCGGCTCAGTCGTGTTGATTTCAATAACACCACCCGCAAATTCTCCAGGTAAGTCAGGAGTAGCTGATTTTATGATGTAGAGGTTATCCAACATGTTGGACGGAAAGATATCAAATGAAAAGGCCTTTCGATCACTCTCTGAACTAGGCAGTGACGCCCCATTGATCAAAGCGAAATTATAACGATCGGACAAGCCTCGGATGACAACAAATTTATTGTCCTGAATACTGGCACCGCTAACCCTTTTTAATACATCACTTGCTTTACTGTCCGTTCCTCGTTTGATGGTTTCACTAGAAATTCCATCCATCACTTGAGCACTCTTGATTTGCATTTGAACTGTCCCCGCATTGTTATCCCTTTGAACAGTTTTTGACACACTCATTTCTGTGATTTCTTGAACTGCCATGGACAATTTCACATCCACAGTTACAGAATTCAGAGAATTTACTTGAATATTTCGAACCGTATCAATGCGATACGTGTCGTATTTGAATGTTAAGGTGTAATTTCCATTTTCAAGATCGAGCACTTTGTAATTTCCATCGAAATCCGTGTAGGCGCCCTTGCCCTCACCCTCTACCATGATTTTTACACCTGGAATTGTCTCACCTGATTTGGCATCAGTGACTTTTCCTTGAATTGACACCGTTTGAGAAATACCTATAAACGAGGTAATTATAAACGCTACAGTTAAAATTTTTTGAATTGACATCTTCTCCTTAGTTGGTGGCACAAAGGAACTCTTACAGGTTTATCCCCGAATTATTAGAAGGTTAAAGTATAATTAATTCTATTTAACATTGAATTAACTTTGAAGACATTTGAAAT
>CAMBMC010000255.1 GCA_945868555.1 Chitinophaga pinensis
CCTGAATTTACATATATGGAGATTCTTCGAGTGGTTTTTTACAACTGAAGTAAGTTGTCATTTAAGAGAAGTTAGGGTTGTTGTTTGGCCAACGAAGCCGGAACATCACTGCCGCATCCAGCAGGCAAAGATTCCAAGAAATTGAATGATAAGTGTCTTCTGGTTTACTTAATTTTTAAGGTTCGAAAACGAAGCTATGACAATTTGTGAGGACGTACAAATTCGAACTTAAAAATGAGTGAAAACCACTATTTAGGGGAGAACGTACCCGAGCCATTTTGGGTGCCTTCGATGACTTGCATCCCCATTTGGAACTCCTTTTCAAGTAGTATTTTCCCTTTACGGTCATAGACGATGAAACGTCCATCTTTCAGTCCATCTTTGTAATCAATTTCCTGCATGATGTTTCCTCTGCGATCGAAGGTTTTCATAGTGCCACTCAATTCGCCCTCTTTGTAATTTGAAATCACTGCTGCTTTTCTACCCCCAGGAAAATAGGCAATCCATTCACCATCTTTCTTTCCTTCTTTGTATTCACCCTCCTCGGTCAGTTGAAAATCTTTCGATGAATACGAAGCAAAATGACCGTGTTCTAAGCTTTCCATCACCGTTCGGTCTTTCATGATGCCATAATTGACCTTCGATTTTTCTTTGAAAAGTTTGTAATTGATGATGTCTCTTGGGCGGCCATTCTCAAAATAATCGATCCATTCGCCTACTTTAAAGTTTTCATCATACGCACCCGTAAGTTTCAACTTACCCGTTGGGAAGTAGGAAACCCAATCGCCATTCATCAGGCCATTTTTGAAAGATGTTTTATTCTTCAGTTTGCCATTTTCCCAGAAATTGAGCCATTCACCATCTTCCTTTCCCTCCTTGTAGTCACCTTTCATGAGGAGTGTTCCATCCTCATACCACGTTTGCCAAGTGCCGTTCTTGAGATCTTTTGAAAACCCGCCTTCTTTGAATTTTTCTCCATTTTTATAGAAATAAGCCCAGATTCCATCTTTCAGCCCTTCAGCATAATTGGCCGTATAAGAAACCTCACCTGTTGGAAACCAATAGGTCCATGGACCGTGTTGAAGGTCATTTTCAAATGTTCCCTCCATGTCGCGTGTACCCTTGTTGGTGTACCATGTCCACTGGCCGACTTTTTTTCCATCTTCATAATACCCTTGGACATTAACCTGGCTGTTGTCGTAATAATAGGTGTATTCCCCGTTCAGTAATCCATTTTTGTAATTGCTTACTTTTTCGGTGTCTCCTGTGTAATAGGCATAAGTCCACGTACTGTCTTTTTCGCCCGACTTAAAGTATCCCTTCAAAGTTGTATACCCATAAATACTTCGCTCCTCAAATTCGCCATGCTTAAGCCCGTCTTTATAATTGTACCACTCTTTTACGGTTCCCGTAGTAAAGTAGGTTGCCAATTCCCCATTTCCATCAATAATTGTTTGCGAATGAAGAGAGTCTGGCAGCCAGAATGAATGAATCACATTTACGCCATCGATCAATTCCTCCTCTGATTTCTCGCGGCCATCCATGTAGAAATAGGTCCACAAGCCTGATGCCTCCCCTTTGGAATAGAATCCTTCAGCCTTTAATTTGCCATTTTCATACCATTCACGATAGGTGCTGTCCTGCACATCACGTTTGAAATACCCTTCTTGCTTAAGTTTTTTATTGGGATAATACAAAACCACTTTTCCTGCCAGTTTATCGCGGTAATAATTTCGCTCCTCTTCCAACTGACCTTCTCGGTCAAAGTAAAGCCATTTTCCATGTTTTTCTGTTGTTTCTCCAAGTTCATCTTGATAATAGGAGCCGGTTCCTTGCACTTGAGTGCGCAAGAAATCCCAGAAAATGGATTGTTTCCGTGTGAGATTTTCCTTTTTAATTTCCTGAGCAGAAAGAGTAAAGGAAAAAAGACATATAAATACTGGTATTAAATTGCGCATATTTAAGACAAACTGATGGGAATAACTGACGTTCATTTAATGCGTTACATTCCGCTGTTTGGTTGAACAATGGAGAGAATGGCCTTAACAAGTGAAACGACTCCGAAAAACAGGAATACACCTGAAATCACCTTGTTCAAAGCAGAAAGCACAGCGTCTGTAACAAGTGGTCTCAATCGCTTTGCGCCAAGAATTTTAAGCAGATCAACCGAGAAAAAGGTAAGAAAAACTATGCCCAAAAAAAGAAAGATAATCTCATTATGGTACTCTTTATTTGGGGCGCTATCACTCCCGACAGAAACCACCCAAAACCAATAAAAGATCACCATGGGATTGGCTATGTTCAGCAGAAACCCTTTCAATCCCAACATCAAGTAATCGCCAGTTGTCTGCACGACATTTCCTACCTCATCTATTTTCGATTGTTTTGGTTTTTTAAACCAACTGTAGGCCCCAAAAGTGATAAACATCACCCCACCAATGATTTTTAAAATTAGTTTGTTTTGGTCACTGTTGATGTCTATGTCTTCCCCTATTCCAACTTGAAGGAACAAGATTAAGGCAATAAAGGCATACGTCAAATCACTGAGTAGAACACCTAGGTCCAGTGCAATAGCGGCACGCACCCCCCGTCTAATACTCGTTTCAAGTAGAACGAAAAAAACCGGACCTATCAAGAAACTTAATAATAGGCCTGTGCCAATTGCTTTTAAGATGATTGCGATCAAACTGAATTTTTTTTACAAAATTAAAATTTCAGGTACAATCTACTCATTTATCCTCTTACTTTAGGGCGGATTCACAAAAATTTCATGTGAACGCAACTTCAATGCAAAATTATTTCGGAAGATGTTTAACTTTGTACGTCAGTGCATCGTATGGTTACGACGAAGCATTTTGAAAACAACAGCATACGTTATGAAGATTGCAGCAGCAAACAAGAAACTGGACGAGGTCATCGCTAAGGTTGAGAAAGAAGGATTAGAAGCGGGGAAATTGATCGACGATTTGAAAGAATTGCGTGAATTCGCATTGAAGGAACAAGATCCTCTTGTTACGAAAGTGCTCCGTTTGACCTACGAATACTTGGGAGAGCACAATGCTTTCGAGGTTCAAGCGCAATTCGACGAGGACGACGAGGGCAATGAGTACCCTATTGAAATCGACGACAAAGAGAACTTGTTGTATTTGTTGAATCTCCTAAAAAATGCTGAACACAAAATCAATCGTGAAGAAATTAAAGATTACCGTTCTGCTTTGAAGTTGGAATTGTATTAAAATACATTAAACTTGAGTTGAAAACATCCGCTTTTTGCGGGTGTTTTTTTTTGTTCCAATCGCTCGATCACAAAAAAAGTTGATTTTTTTTTATCATACACAACCATTATACAAACTTGCTCGTCTATGGAGCAGTCTTCGGGTCTTCCTACCCTAGACATTGGTTTTATTTTACCTTGCAGGTATACCTGAAAAGAACCATAGACGATCTTACAGGATCAGTTGTCGGTGTGTTCTTTTCAGGTTTTTTTATTCGCAATATTTACAGAAGCTTATAAATTGTGCGGGCATGTGCTCGAAAGGAATTTCTGGATTAAACAATTCATCCACAACTTGACGCACGAATTCTGGGAATAATGCTGCGCACTCCTCAATCGTCAATTCACCCTGAAGTGGAAACAAGCCATCGTGAATGTTGACCAAAGAATAAATACTCACCTCATCTGGATATTTTGCGAATCGATCATGGTACAAATAACTGTACATTACCAACTGAAGAATGTGCTTAGCCCCAGTCATTACAGCGACAAGGTTCGACATGTCCGGTTCAGGACATTTAATGGTCACGTCCTTCTTGTTGGATTTCCCTGATTTATAATCAATGATGCGCATTTTTCCTCCAACCGAATCGATGCGGTCTACGTATCCTTTCATGTGGATTGGCATCATCTTCCCTTGAATTTCGATGTCCATGGTCGAGGCGAGCTCAAGTTCCAAGTATTCAATAAACACAGGTGCTGTTTGCTTACTTAGAAAGTCCTTTTCATTCTCTAGAATTCGTTTTGTCAGTTCAAGTGCCATTTCATACGAAAGCAAATTTTTACCTGAGCCAAAAGACGAAGCATCTTGAT
>CAMBMC010000256.1 GCA_945868555.1 Chitinophaga pinensis
TCATCGTTGTCCTATAAAATTTAACTACTTTTCTTGATATCATTGGTTTTAAAGTAAGAAGGGTGGTTTTTATTTTAATCTGATTTAATCATATAGTATTTAAACTGTTTGACCCCGATGGGGTCATTAACCTTTCGAGAGGGCTTATGGTTACAAAGATTCGACCCCGATGGGGTCAGTAAATCAAAGTTAAACTGATAAGATAAAAAATGAAGGTGGATTTAGTCGGACAACAATGATTTTTAATTTTTAATTCTTCATTTTTAATTCTTAATTCTTCATTCTTCATTCATATTTTTTAAGAACCGCCTTCTTAAACTCCCCCTCTTTGAATTTCTTCTCCGCGATGCCATTGTATTCTTTCATGAGGTTACCGTTCCAGTAGTACATCACACCTGGGGTATCTTTTGAATTTCCGAGGGTCTTCCAGAACGTAAGTACATCGAGGGTTAAATAAGGGTAGTTCGCACCTGCAAATGTGAAGAAATCCGGGATTAATTCGGTTTCTTCATCCATGAATACAATGTATATTTCAGGGAAACCAGCGATTGTTTTTTTCATTTTAGTCAGTTCCTTGGCGGTTTCTTTGCAGTGGTCACACCCCGGAGCGAAAAAGCACAGGACCTTTTTGCCTTTGTCAATGTCTGGGAAGAGATTGTTAAAACCCGATTTCTTTGCTTTTGGTTCCTTCACCACAGGAATTGAGTCTTTCACTGCTTTCGGATCTGCGCTTACTGCAATTGTATCTACAACAGTTATTGAGGTATCCGCTTCATTGATTGTTCCTTGAATAACAGGGGTAATCTTCGTTTTTTGTTGCAGAGGCCCAACCATAAAAATAGCAAGGATGGATGCAAGGATAATGGTCAAAATCAAAAAAGGATTCCGTTTGTCATTGTCTTTATTGGTGATTATAAACAGGTAAATGAGCATTCCCATGGCGAGGATGTTTTTCACGAGAGCCTGAACCGGCGTCATCGGCAATAATGCACCAAAACAGCCACAATTTCCTTTATTGCCTACTGTCATGATTTCGTAGGTGAGCTGCGAAGAGAAGATAAACAACATGAGAAAGGAGAGGGGCAAGACCAAGCGTTTGAAATAATGGGGCAGAAGCAGCCCAAAACCAAGTGCCAACTCACAGCCAATTAAGATCCGCGAAAAATACTGCGCTACTGTATCATCGAAGCCCATTGGAATCAACTGTTTTGCCTCAAAAGTTCCAAGAGCTAATGGAGCACTTGGATACAGTTTGGCAATCGCTGACAAAAAGAACATGCCCGCAAGCAGGATACGAAGACCCAATGTCAGGGTTTTTTGAAGTTGTTCATTGCTCGTCATAATACGGTGTTTTTAAATCGTGAAGTGTGAAATTACAAAAATCTGCCACTTTAAAATCATGGCTTTGAGTCAATTTTGTTATGTAGATGTTAAAAATGAAAGAGGGCGGTCTCGAATATAACAGTACTTAATGTATGAAGAGAAAATGCTTCGTGCGTGTGCTCAAGCCTTCAACTTCTATTGCACATTGGAGCCTTCAATAGTCATTCTGAATGACTCGTTTGGAGAGGTAAAAAGAACCGTTGCGATGCATAAAAGGGATGGATAGCTTGATGGCCAGTTTTCATCGCATTGCTGACGATTCATCTTCTTGTTGAGAACCAATCAAGGCATGTAAACTGTTGAACCTCGGAACAACACGTCATTTTTAACACTGGTCAAGGTTGATCCATTGAGTTCAATGCCGCAAAGCCATTGTTGTGTTATTCCGGGAATTGGATCGACCATGATAAAACGCAAGTGATCCACCTCAAAGGAAGGTGCGTTGAATTCGAATTTCGCAAACAATCCAATTTCATAGTGCACCAATACCATGCGTTGATGGTCTTCTTTAAGAGGCACATCCTCGTTTTTTAGCGCAGTTGAATATTTTGGAAAAAGGCTTTCTTCACCAAGAAGATCGATGGATTTGAACTTATCAATAAATTTTGATTTTTGCTTTATTTCGATGCGGTTGTCTCTTGACAATGAAAAAGCACGCTTTTCTCCAGTTTCACTCAGGTGTTGCCAATGTAAAATACCGAATGACATGAGAAAGTCGGTATCGAAGAGGAGTGTTTCCCATTTTTCCTCGCGTTTTCTGCGCGCCTCATCCATTGCCAAAAAAACGGTTTGTGGAAGATCACAATTCCAATAGCGAATGCCTATGCCAAAAAGATTAACGAAATACATGATTTTCAGTCCGTGAAAGCACTAAGTTAGTGATTCGTTTTTTGGTACATGACATTTTCACAAAATTAGAATGCAATGTATTGAATACAGGTGTCAGAGGGCGTTTAAACCTTATGCACTCTTTTTAAAACCAATGAAATTTCCGGATTTTGACGAAAGTACGAGCTCTTCAATGCAGTAATTTTTAAGCGTCTCGAAATCTGCATTTACTCCTTCAATAACAGACTTAATTTCACATTTACGAATGATATTGTCTATTTGTCCACCCGTGAGATCAAAGTTCTCGGCTAAATAGCTTGCATCTTCCTTCGACAGCTCATCGATTTTATCCATCCAAATGGCTGTCCGTGCTGCCAATTCCGGTTTTTCGAACTTGATCTTGAACAAGAATCTTCGGTCGAAGGCCTTATCCAGATTATCTGCAAGATTTGTCGTGGCAAGAAAAATCCCTTTGAAATTCTCCAATTCTTCCAAAAGAATATTCTGAATGGCATTCTCCGTTTGGGCGGTATTGCTATTCGATCCGCTTTTTCTGTTGGACAGAATGGCATCTGCTTCATTGAAGAACAGGATAGGAGTGAGCTCACAGTTTTTGCACAGTTCCTCATACTCTTTGAAGATTTTTTTAATGTTCTTCTCCGACTCACCAAACCACATCGACTTGGTTTGACTGATTTCCACCTTCATGATTTCACGTCCGCTTGACTTCGCCAATTGCAAAACTGTTTCTGTTTTACCAGTCCCCGGTGCTCCAAATAGTAGGATGTTCAGGTTGAGCGGAAGGTTTTTGCCTTTCAATCGATCAATGAGTTCTTTGTAGGTGTTGTCCATCATCATTTCCCGAACTGTGCTGATTTGAGCCTCTTCACGTTCGCTGAAATAAAGCGTTTTTGACGCAATCGTTTCAGGTTTGATGGTATTTGATTTTTTCTTTTGTTTAAAAATCACAATTTGATCCTCTTGCAAAAGATCCGAAGTTTTCTCGGTAACCTGCAATTCGACATCATTGAAAAATCGCGATTGGCGGTATTCCAATAGTTCGTTGCTGATCAATTTGCTTTCACCGCTGTAGATGCTTTGAATGTAGCGCACACGTTGGGAAGAGATCGGGTAAAAAGCAGTGATCGGATCGTCCATGTCCACAGCGGCAGTTCCCATGAGCGTCTTCCAAATCACGTATATATACAATACACGTTCCTTGTCCAATAAATCCAAGTCACGGACGCTGCGGATAAAGGCATGTTTTTTTTGTGTATTCAACAATTGTTCAACCTCGGTCATCATGTCAGTGACATTCAATTCGCCTTGAATGCAAGAGTTGGCCAATTCATAAATGACTTCCAACACTTCGATGGTGCCATTCATTTCTCTTTTCTCAGATTTCGGAAACGGTGCGTTGCGAATCAGTGCATCGATGATGTCGGGCGCCGCAGAAAAGTAATATTTACGCATCACATCATCCGATCGGTGACGGTGTGTCTTCTTAAAAATCAAGCGTTTTTCATACAAAGAATCCAACGCCGGGACTAAGGGCATAAATTGAAAGGGGGTAATCTCAAAAAAACGATACAAATCTACCATGTCGGATTTATCGCCAAACAAGTTGAGCGTGGCGATGTTGGCAAACAAGAATGCTTCTGTTTCTGAACAAGACAGGTACTTAGAAAGAATGTTTAGTTCTTTCTTCAGGGTAGGAATGAGCTCATCTGGCAAACTCGATTCCTTTGATGCGAAGTAAATCGTATTGATTGCATCGAGAGGGCTAATCTTTTTGTTTTTAGAAATTGGAGTTGACGGCACGGCAATGCGCACAGGTAGTTTAGGGGAAGAGATCTTTTTCTGCATGGGGTCTG
>CAMBMC010000257.1 GCA_945868555.1 Chitinophaga pinensis
ATCTTGATCGCGTCAGTTTTTACGTTGTCTGTTGGTGTCGCGTCAGTTTGTGTTTGAGAGAATGTGTACGTCAATGCATAGTTCACTGGAGTAGAAACTGCAGGTGTCCATGTTGCTGTAATCAATGAATCTACAGCTCCTGCTGCTAAAGTTAATGGTGTTGAAGAAACAGAGCCTCCTGCGTTGTCTGCAGAAACGGTCAATGTAACCCCGTTTTGTGATGTACCACCATCGTTGCGCGTTTCACCAGAGAAGGTAATTGCCGTTTGTTGGCTCACCGGAACGAAGTAGTAAGGAATTTGCTCATTACCAGCCACCATGATGCGTGACAATGCTGTCAAGTCGTTGTCGTTGGCTTGAATCAAATTTACGTCATCTACTTGCCAGTGGTAGTGAGAAGTACCTCCTGCCCCGTCGAATGTAAAGCGGAATTTGAAGTTGCTCAAGTTTGTTGCCGTTGCAAGGTATGCAGACAAGTTGATTTTCGCTTTTGTTGTTGGAGATGTTACGTTTACAACAGTTCCTTCTGCGCGAACATTGAACTCTGTCATTGTTGCAAAGTTGTCTGTAGACACCTCAACTTTCGGGTAGAAGGCACCAGAACAACAAGATCTGTAGCGGTGTTCGAATGTTAAAATTACGTTTGATTGTCCTGTAAGATCGGTTACTGGAGAAACCAAGCTACCAATCATGTCAGGGTAAGGCCCTGCTCCTGGGTTCGCAAAGTCAGCATCGAAAATCATGAATCCATTTGCAGAAGTTGTTGAACCAATTTTCTCATTGGCTGCGGTGGAATATTGTCCGTTTGGACCATCCGAATCTACCAACCAAACTGCAGCGTTCACTCCAGCAGTTGTCCAAGATCCAATTCCTCCAGCGAAGGTTTCAGAAAATAACACGTCACCTGGCGCTTTCTCAAACGACATCGGTGCGAAGTCAGTAATTTTTTCGCCAAGAGCGGGCTCAACGAAGGCATTTTTCTTTTGGCTGTTGGTTGTCGAAGTCGCTTGACCTAACGCAACTGCTCCAAAAGAGACTGCTGAAATCAACAGGTATACTTTTTTCATAGCAAGTTTTTTTATGTATCAAGGCAAATATAATCTATTCTTGGAAAAGATTGACGAGTGGGGAATTATGAATTATGAATTACGAGTTACGAATTACGAGTTAGGTCCATGGTGGCTGCGCCATAGTGGACATGGGAGGTTGTCTAAATGTGGAATTTGATCCTTTCAGGAATTTAGAATTTGGTGCCTTCGGCAATTTGATGCTACGCAATTCGTAAATGCAACTTCGAGTTATAGCCTGTTTCACACTTCGAGGCTCAAAGAGCGAAGATGTGTCTTTTGTTAAACTAGTAACTCGTCATTTGTAACTCGTAACTTTTCACGTGTCTTTCAAAAACGGCAGTTGCTGTCGTACCGTCTTCAAATCGGTGTAGTTCAATTCAATGGTTTTTATTTCTTCCACCGATGCTGTGCAGCCGTGAATCGTTCCAAGCGCGTCGACCACCATCGAATCTCCGCTATAAGTAAGACCATTGCCATCGGTGCCCACACGGTTCAATCCTGCGACATAACACTGATTTTCAATGGCTCGCGCAACGAGCAATGTTTTCCAATGCAGCGACCGTCGTTCTGGCCAATTGGCGACATACAAAAGGACATCATAATCTGCGTGTCCGCCTGCATCAACGCTGTTGCGGGCAATTTCAGGAAAACGAAGGTCGTAGCAAATCTGTAGTTTGATGTTCCACCCGCGCCAATTCACGATGGTATTTTTCGTGCCGGCTGAATAAACGAGATCTTCTCCAGCTAAAGCAAAGCGTTTTTGTTTGTCGTATACATGAACGATACCGTCGGGCTGAACGAAAACTCCGCGGTTATAGAATTGATCATTTTCCTTAATGATCAAAGAGGTGTATATCGCAGAGTTTTTTTCATTTGCCATCTTCTTGAGCCACGCGATTCCCGAAGCTTTCATTGTTTCGGCAAGAGTTTCAGCGTTCATGCTGAAGCCTGTGTGGAACATTTCGGGCAACAACACAAGATCGCTTGCGGGAAGCTGAGCAAACAGGTCGTCGAAATGAGTTAAATTACCGGCTTTGTTTTCCCAGAGCTGGGTGGTTTGAACCAGTGTGATGCTTAAATCTTGCATAATCTCTCGGCGGCTTGGGTTAAGGTATCGGTTGTCTTGGCGAAACAAAAACGAATTAGTTTGCGGTCCTGTCCATCAGCATTGAAGACGGAAAGTGGAATCGCTGCCACGCCAAATTCTTTGACCATGCGGACGCAAAATTCGGTGTCAGCTTCGTCTGAAATCTGTGCATATGACGCCAGTTGAAAATACGACCCTTCGGAAGGAAGAAGTTCAAAACGACTTGCTGAAATCAGTTGCCTGAAATCATCCCGCTTCTGCTGGTAAAAGGAGCCGAGCTCCAATGGATTTGTGTGTTGAATGTATTTAGCCAAGGCGGATTGTGCCACGCTATTGACGCAAAACACCAGGAATTGATGCACTTTTTTGATTTCAATCATCAAGGCTTCAGGGGCAATCAAATACCCAATTTTCCACCCCGTGATGTGAAAGGTTTTTCCAAAGGAGGACACAATAATGCTGCGTTCGCGCAAGGATTCAATCGTATTGACGGAAACATGCTTTTTTTCGAAGGTGATGAATTCATACACTTCGTCGGACAAGAGCAACACCTTGGGGAATTTTTCGAGGAGCGCTGCGAGCTGCTTAAGGTCATCCGCATCCAATACTTTTCCCGACGGGTTGTGCGGATTGTTGATGATGAGCATGCGTGTCTTGTCGTTCATGGCATCTTCAATCCGCTGCCAATCTGGGGTAAAATCGTCGGACAAAGAAATGCGTACAGGTTTCGCACCAGCGAGGATGATCGGCGGCTCGTAACAGTCGTAACTAGGATCGAGAATGATGACTTCCTCGCCGAGATGGACCAAGGCTTGAATGGCCGCAAAGATACCTTGCGTCGCCCCCGCGGTCACCAACAACTCGGTGCTCGGATTATTTTTTCGTCCGTACGCTGTTTCAATCAACGCGCTGATGCCGTTCAGTAAATCAGGCGAACCAGGCATTGGGGCATATTGATGAACGGGCTCGCGGGTTACAGATTCTAAGGCGCGAATCAATTTTTCATCTACAGGAAAATTTGGAAATCCTTGCGATAAATTGATGGCATTGTGTTCCATGGCCAATTTTGACATCACTGAAAAAATGGTAGTTCCAACATGGGGAAGTTTCGACATAGTCTGCTGTTTTCGGACAATAAAAGTAGGGAATATCACCGCGCCCGTGACTGCACAAAGCGGATTTCTTTGTAACATTGTCCTTCAAGAGATTTAACCATGAACAAGATCATCGCACTTACAGGATTTGTATTTATTGCATCCAGCCCACTGTTTGCTCAACCGGCACAGAAAGAAAAAAAGGAAGTCATCAAGAAAGTTGAAGTTCAGGAAGTGAACGGGGAAAAGGTAATGACCATCACCACGACTGAGAATGGCGTTCAAACGCAAGAGGTGCATACGGGTGCTGAAGCCGAACAACGCTTGAATGAATTTCCATTGAAAGAAGAAGGAAATGAAGTGCGCAAGGAAGTGAATTATGAAGAGGTGAACGGCGAAAAAGTGTTGACCATTGTAACTACTGAAAACGGAGTAACATCGACGGAAGTGTATAAAGGCGCTGAAGCGGAATTGAAGTTGAAAGAGATTCAAGAAGGCGGTGATCCTGCTGCTGCGAAGAAAAAAGAGCTTCAAAAGATCAAAATAAACAAAACGGAAATCAACCGCAAAAACTGATGGTAAAGTCAATCACGGCGGGAATTTTTACCCTAGTTATTCTGGCTTCTTGTGGCGGAAAGGATGAGAAATTCTGTAAATGCCTCGAGGTGAGTGAAACATTCAACTCCATGTCCAACGATGCCTTGACAAAAGAAGTCACGCCGAAATCTGCAAAGGAAATGAAAGCGATGAAGGCCAAGAAAAAGAAGTTGTGCGCCGACTACGAAGTGATGGGCGGACCTGAAATGATGAAGTTGAAGGAGGC
>CAMBMC010000258.1 GCA_945868555.1 Chitinophaga pinensis
TTAAGTGGTTGTAAACATTCAATAGTTGCTAACTGCTTAAAATTGGGAAAACGATAAAACAGCTCGTCGCCATTGTCCGTACAACGATACGTGAAGATCCATCGAATGTTTGATTTGCTTCTCCAGTCGGCCTCTGGCTCTTCTTTATCATTGTAGGTGTAAAACCAATCCGAAATATTAAGTTGCGAATAAGCCACCTGTGCTTCATCTAGGCCATCAATCAACACGACCAAATTCCCACTGTCATTATTCTTTTGGATTTTGAGTTGCTCATCGAGCAAGGATTGAAATAGATGGATGACATCTACATATTTAGACGGTAAGCGTTGTAACTTTCTTTTTATGTGCTCTTCGGACGTATTCCAGTACTGAGCGCGATCCCCTTGTATAATCAAATGATACAGTGTAGCATGTAAGCTATTCTGCATGCCTGCTCCACAAAAATGGTAGAGCACTTGGCTTTTGTCCCTTTTAAGGTGTTCGATTACCTCAGCCAGTAAGGCTCCCTTCCCCATTCCTGCCGGAGATTTAATGCAAAGAATATTTTGCTCATCGGACTTTCGACAAAAATCTATAACGGATTGTTTCTCGACATCCCTCCCAACAAAACAGGACTGATAATACGCAATGCGTTCACTGTGGTCGAACACTTGCCCTGCTCCACCTTTAATGGCGTCTTTAATTGGTTTAAATGCAGGCTCTAAATGTGTCAATGAATCTTGTTTGGCTTCATCGCCAAAACGCAAGTTGAGTAAATATGCCTGCGTTTTATTGTCATACAAGCCCTGAAAAACATACGGGTCAATATTGCCCTCCCCAGGTTGCACGAATGGGTACAACAATAACTTCTTGCCATGTTGTCGCCAGTAAAATTTCCCTTCTAAGATTACAAGTTCCCCATCTTTAAAAAGATGCAAGAGATCGGCCATTTCATCAAACATAACTATTGCGGCCTGAATCTGAGAAACAAAACCAACCTCTAGCCGAAGCTGTTGATGTACATAGTGGTTTCTACACGTAATGAAGCGATCAATCAACGCCTCTGCTTTTTTGGGTTTGACCGTTGGTGCCAACCATTCTTCAGCTGTAGCTGAAATGATCCATAGGTTTTTCCAACTTGTATCGGATGGCAACGACTCTCTTAAATTCTCAAGAACTTGCTTCATGAAGAGCGCATCACCATGTTCGTCGAGTGCTTCAAACTTCTGACACATTTGAATAACGGCTCCGAGTCGCAAAATGAGAGTGCTCATCCCCAAAGCAGCCATGAAGTAGTTGTTCAAGCCGGCTGAATCGGATTCAATAAGTTTTAAAAGCACCTCAGCATCAGGTGCAACTCCTTTCTCTTCTTTTAATTCTAAATAGCGCTTATGGTAGATTTGGATGGGCTTCATATCAATTAATCTTAGACAGTACACGATGCTGATACTCAAGCTTCACATCTCGCCTTCCTACAGTTAAGAAAATTCGGGAGCTCTCTTCAATGGTTTTTGGAAAACCATAAAGCTCATTTAATTCATCTTGAATAAATGGCTCCTTGTCTAGGCTATAAAAAGGCGAGAGAATTCCGAATGCTTCGTGCACAAATTCTATCGGATATTTATTCTCATCAGCAAAACGACGCGCAACCACACTTTGCTTCTCTTCTATTTCATTTTGAAGTTTTAAGGTGATTTCCTTCAGTTGTGTAAACGCCAAACGTTCAACCTTTTGCTCCTTACTTGGGCCTTTAAAGCGCAGGTAATTATGCAAAGAAAATTGAATAGCGGCATCCTGAACCGCACTATTATTTCCTACTAATTCAACTGAACTATTGAAGAATCGTTTCAAGTATGGATAATGCCAAGCAGTAGTCAAAACAGGTATTTCGGCATCATAAAATGCATTGAACAAATTGGTCAGGTGGTTCGGGCTGAAAAGCGCAATATGCACATCGTGAAGCACAACTACAATCTTCTTTGGCAACTTCCCTTTATGAGCCTTCAAGAACTTCCAAGGGTCTTTGAGTGCCTTTTCATCATTGGTCAATTCGTACAAACCTTTGGTTAATTCATGCTCTAAAAAAGAGGCCGTAAATGTTGCTCCGTTTGGATGTAATGCGTAATAAACCGGATGATAAACAGACGTGTCTAATTGCTGAACAAATTGCTTGTAAGCCGCTGCTCCTTGATCAGCTCCTGGCGAATACCAAGCCACCAATGCGCCCTTCCCCTTTTGTAGCAAAGAAGCAACTCCATCGGAAACCTCTGTATTCTCCACAAAAGGTTCGGATGCAAATTGCTGCTCTTCTGTTCTAAAACTTGGCGCATACTCATGCGCTACCCTTGCCGCCAACTGACCAAACGCAAATTGCGTATTAAAAGCACCCCAGGCCTGCGCACCTGTAATATTCCAATGCCCGTTGAATCCTTTCGCATCCACAAAATGAAACGCTCCAAACTGCTTTTCAAACAAACTTGCTTGATTCATTTTCGCCAAAATAGCCTCAATCTTCTGTGCCTCTTTCCTATTTCGCTCAGGGGGCAACACAAAGAACCCATGCATTACAGAATTTCGCAACGAAGCCAAGTGATGAATGTCTTCATTCAACACCTCTTTACCATCCTTTTCTTGCCAGAAAAAGGGCTTCAAAAGCGCAGCCTCTGCCCCATCAGCATCTTTGATCATATTCGCAGCCCAACGATACAACGGCCCTGCATTATAAGCATGCCCATTGGACAAAAACAACGAAATCAAAAAGTCGTTAAACACTTCTTTCTGCTTCGCTTGCTGCAAATAAACAGCAATTCCCATCGCAGCCAATAGTGCCAGGATTTCTTCACCTAATTCAACAAGTTCGTCAGCAGCGTATGCGTCGTCTTTTTCTTCTTCGAGCGCCTCGATTTTTTTAATTAGGCGTGGTGGGAGGTTGGGTGGGGTGGTGAGGTTCATGTTCATCTCTTACTATCTATACAGGTGTCTTGCTCTTTTTAAATTAGCCCAAGGTACTTGAATTTCAATATTGTGAAAAATTACTTTCTCATAAAGAACATTGAAAACAAATCGATCTTCATGCCCATGCGCAATAACTCGTGTAGATTTGAAGAAATTTATATATTCCCTTTTAGCAGAATCGAACAACCCACCATAATTATCATTAAATTCTTGATTATTCTCTACCCAGGAAATAAAATTCTCATCATTTAATCTATTTCGTATCGCTTCAATCCTTTCTTCATTATTTTCGATTTGTTGAACTCCAAATAGCGTTGCATAATGCATCGTGACATTGTTTCCCGCATTATAAAACAACTCCAACTCTGCCTGATAAGGTCTAACTTTTTCACTAAAACTAGGAATGTAGGCAAGTTTTTTATTTTCAAATTCAATACCCATGACTTTTTGGCATAAAATTAAATTCCTCCAATCTTAAATATTTTGTAATTCTATTTCCAATTATCGGAATTCCAAAGGTGCTTAAAGATTGTGGTGCCCTCCAGTTGTTGGTACTTCATTAGGTTTTTGCTCTCATATTAAGTTATTTATTTAATTTAAATTTATATAAATATTTATATCTATCTATTAGAAATAAAAACATTGATTCGCCAAAAAAGTGTCTCATATCCTCTAGTGAAATAACATCGCTTTTATGGTTATTGCAGAAATAACAACATAAAACCATATTGTCTTTCGTGTATACATTTTTTTCAGTTCGTGAATCTTTTCTGTCTAATTCAAACCATGCACCCCTATTTCGCTTAGTTTTGCAAGTATATTTTTGATCATTGTATAATTCACTTAAAATTTGTTCATTAATACCACAATAGAAGCAAACACAATCGGTTTGTTTGATATGGCTATTTTCTACAATCCAAGGTAAATCCTTTTGCAAAAGTAACTTTGTTTGTGATTGATATTGTTCTTTTAAATCTAAATAAAACCTATTGAAATTCTCCTTTGATTTATTGCTTTTTCCATTTTCATCTAGACTAGAATATGCACTAAAACTATATGTTTTAGTAATTTCTTGCATATTCTTTTTATTCCATTCAAAAATTTTCTTGTCGGCAATAATCTTTGAATCAAAT
>CAMBMC010000259.1 GCA_945868555.1 Chitinophaga pinensis
GGTCCCCCCGAACACAAAATGATCGCATGAAATTTGCCGAAGAGTGGAGATATCTCTTGGAAGAAAATCCGAATGTTGACTTCTGGCAGGACATGTGTAATGGGTTGATTGTTGAGAATGGTTCGGTATGTGGGGTTAAATCATCACTTGGAATTTCGATTTATGGAAAAAGCGTTGTTCTAACGAATGGTACTTTTTTGAATGGTTTAATTCACCTTGGTGAAAAACAATTCGGTGGAGGGCGCGCAGCTGAGAAAGCTTCGTTCGGAATAACAGAAGAATTGGTGGCGCTGGGCTTTGAAGCCGGACGAATGAAGACAGGTACTCCTCCGCGCGTGGACGGGCGCTCGTTGGATTATGAAAAAATGGACATCCAAGAAGGCGATTTGAACCCTTCAAAGTTTAGTTTTGGAGACACTCCCCCACTCTCTCACCAACGCCCCTGTCACATAACCTATACCAATGAGTCAACACATGATATTCTTCGAACTGGATTTGATCGTTCGCCCATGTTTAATGGTGCAATTAAGTCAAGTGGCCCAAGATATTGTCCTAGCATAGAAGACAAAATAAATCGTTTTGCCGACCGGGATCGACATCAAATTTTTGTTGAGCCAGAAGGATGGCGAACCGTTGAAATTTATGTGAATGGATTTAGTACTTCGCTACCTGAAGATATTCAATATAAAGCAATGCAAAGTATTCCTGGGTTTGAGCATGTAAAGATGTTTCGTCCAGGATATGCTATCGAATATGATTATTTCCCCCCTACTCAGCTAAAACACACGCTCGAAACGAAGTTGGTGAATAACCTTTACTTTGCGGGTCAAATCAATGGAACTACCGGTTATGAAGAGGCTGCCTGTCAAGGTTTAATGGCGGGAATTAATGCACACAGAAAAGTTCATGGTGATCAGCCGTTTATTCTGAATCGTGACGAGGCTTATATAGGCGTGTTAATTGATGATTTGATAACTAAAGGGACGAAAGAGCCTTACAGAATGTTCACGAGCCGCGCGGAATATAGAATTCTACTCCGTCAGGACAACGCGGATGTTCGTTTGACCCCAGTTGGTTTTGGTATTGGTTTAGCCAGTGAAATGGATTTAAAAAAGGTTGAAATAAAGAATGAGGGTACAGAAAAATTGATTCGTGCGTTTAAGGAAACGAGTGTTTCTCCTGAGGAATTGAACCCGATCTTGGTGGAAAAAAAATCAGCCCCCCTTTCCCAAAAGGTAAAAATGTCAAGTATTATAACGCGACCACATATAGAAATTAGAGAATTGCTGAATCTAGATCCGGACCTTAAAAAATTAGCTGATGATCTAACGAAAGAACACCAAGACATTGTTTCTCAAGCAGAGATTTTAATGAAGTATGAAGGGTATATTTCACGTGAAGAAGAACAAGCACACAAGATGAATCGCCTTGAGGATGTTCTAATACCACTGGACACAAACTTTAATGTGATGTTGAGCGTGAGCATTGAAGCCAGAGAAAAGCTCACCAAAGTAAGGCCTGTAAATATTGGCCAGGCTGCGCGAATAAGTGGTGTTTCACCAAGTGATATATCTGTACTTTTGATTCATCTCGGCAGATAGTTTCACGTGAAACATGAAGGAAATAAAAAAGGTCTGAAACTTAATTTCAGACCTTTTCTTTTTTAGTATTGTGCATCAATCCAATCTCCATTAGATCGAATAAGTTCGATGAGCTCATCGACTGCCCTTTCTTCAGGTACATTTTTTTTGATGACTTCCTTTTCTTTATACAAGGTAATCTTCCCTGGCCCCGTTCCTACATATCCATAATCTGCGTCTGCCATTTCTCCTGGCCCATTCACTATACATCCCATGATGCCAATTTTAATTCCTTTCAAGTGAGAGGTGCGCTCTCGAATCTTTGCCGTGGTTTCCTGAAGGTCAAACAGTGTGCGTCCACATGAAGGACACGAGATGTATTCGGTCTTGGAAATACGTGAGCGTGTGGCTTGCAAAATTCCAAAGGCTGTCGAATTAATTACTTTGCGCGGCTGATTGCTCTTCAACCATATTCCATCCCCAAAGCCGTCAATTAGTAAGGAGCCCGCATCTGATGAAGTGTTGAGTTGAAATGTTTCTTCGTCAGACGTGTTTTCTGTGAATTTAAGGATCACAGGGTTGTTAATGTTGTGTTTCGCTAAATTCAAACAAAAATAACGGAATATATGAGTTTTGTTGTCGTAATCTGTTGACGCTATGAGTGTTAGTTTTGGTCGGGACTGAAGCAATTCAAGCGGTAAATCATCCTCTGCCTTGATCGATAAAAAAGCAGCGGTGTCTTCTGTAATGGTTTGTGCCTCGTCGATGCTAAGCAAAGGTGAAAATCCCACTCTGTTGGTATACTCTTTTTTCCAAAGGTCAAAATCGACAAGAACACCGAGATGGCCGGGCAATTCAAAGTCTACGGTATTTGATCCGATGTACACATAATCAGCCGCTTGATCTAATATGGTCCATTTGTCCAATTGAATAGAATACGTATATCCGAAGGCAAATAAATTCGCAGGCGTGATTTCCTTTTTATCTGATAAATCAGCAACAACAACAGGAACATGTTCGCTGCCAATATTGTGGTGCTGAGAAGTTTTTCTCCGTTCTTGTTGATAAGGAGAATAACTGGGAACTTGTCCTTCGGGAAGTGGATAAATGTTGCTGCGGTTCGTATATTTCGCAATCAATTTTCGTGCAACTGGAATTTCATTTTCTGGAGCTTCGGTCAATGAAACACGAACGGTGTCGCCGAGTCCATCCTCCAATAAAGCACCAATACCAACAGCTGATTTTATACGCCCGTCTTCCCCATCCCCGGCCTCGGTAACACCTAGATGAAGTGGGTAGCACCGGCTATTTTTTAGCATGGTTGCCACTAAAAGACGGTAGGCTTGAACCATAACTAAGGTATTGCTTGCCTTCATTGAAATGACGAGTGAATGGTAGTCGTGTTTTTCACAGATGCGAATGAATTCCATGGCCGATTCTACCATTCCTTCTGGCGTGTCGCCGAATCGGCTTAAGATTCGGTCTGAAAGGGATCCATGGTTTGTGCCTATGCGCATGGCCGTTCCATTATTTTTACAGAGAAACACCAAGGGTGTAAATTTCTCTTCTATCCGCGTTAGTTCAGCTTGGTAACTGTCTTCGGTGTAATCAATTTCTTCAAATTTCTTTTTGTCTGCATAATTACCGGGATTCACACGCACCTTTTCGACAATCCCAGCAGCAATTTCTGCCGCATTGGGTGTGAAGTGAATGTCAGCGACAAGAGGTGCTGAATACCCTTTATCGTTTAATTCCTTTTTAATCAATCTTAAATTCTCTGCGTCATTCTTACTTGGCGCAGTTAAACGCACCAACTCGCAACCCGCATCGATCATCCGAATGGATTGCTCCACAGACCCAGTTGTGTCCATGGTGTCTGTAGTTGTCATGGATTGAACACGAATGGGAGCATCACCGCCTAAACGTATGTTTCCAACGGAAACTTCAAGCGTGTGAAGTCGTCGACGAGTCAATAAATCAACGCAATAGGGCAAAGAGTTTTCAGGGGAAATGGACATAAGTAAGTGCTTATTTTCAAGTTTAACAAAACTAAGGAGAATATTGTTTAATTGTAGCGCGTAACGCATTGTTAGGTTTCACTCATTGAATGTCGTATCTTTGCACTTCACTTAAACCAAACTGCATGGACATTTCAAGTGTTAAATTTGCATCAGGACACAACGACGAGTTTTACAAAACTTTGAAAAAAAGAGTTAACGAATACTTTAAGAAGGAGAACATTTCGCGTCACGCAAACTTTCAAATGGTGTTTAAGACCATTGCTATGTTGGCAATTTACTTTACGCCATTTGTGTTGATGATGACCGTTGTAGAAAACTATTGGTTGATTATGTTGCTTTGGGTAATCATGGGATTTGGAATGGCCGGTATTGGTCTTTCTGTCATGCACGATGCCAATCA
>CAMBMC010000260.1 GCA_945868555.1 Chitinophaga pinensis
ATGCCAGCGGCATAGCTGCTCATATCAATGATTGAGTTTTCATTTACAATCGGATGTGTGCAAAGCATTTTGCCAGCTTCATCGTGTAAAATGATATAGGTTTGAAGTGGCAAAGCTTGGGTTGAATGTACGATCAATTGTCCGTTCACAGGATTGGGACCAATGGTTAGTGAAAACTGGTCGTTTTCATCCAAGGAATTCGTCTCAAAAAGTTCGTAGGGTTGCTGCACACCCAAATAAGCACTTCCAGCAGCGACATCGATGGCGATATAGTCGATTTGTCCGACGGAAAAACTTGCAGATCCTCCAGCTCCAGTGCATTCTCCGCCAGTGCTCACCGTATTGGATTGTGCTGTACAGTTTAGCGCGAGTGAAATGGTGAAAACACTCAAAAAATAAGGTCTGAATTTTCTTTCTGTTGCCATAGATTTTCGATTATTTGCGGATCCAGTTTCTGAAATAATGATCTAATTTTGTGATTAAGACACACATTATTGGAACCCGTTGGTGGTGACACACGATCAAGATTTCGCCAACCGCACGGACCGCATCATTCACATGGAAGATGGTCGAATAAAATACTAAGCTTTATCGGAACAGTTGGAAATAGGTATGGCCTTCCACTTCGTTTCCATTGAAATCGGTGGCTTTGTACTTGATGAAATATACACCCTCTTCACAATTTTTTCCGCCGGTCTTACCGTCCCATCCTTGATTGACTCCTGCGAGTGTAGCCATTAAATTTCCCCAACGATTGAGAATGATGGCTTCGAATTGTTCACCGTATTTGACATCGACAAAATACTGGTCATTGGCATTGTCTTCATTTGGTGTGAACACGTTTGGTGGCGTTACAATCATTGGAGGTAAAACCTCAATAATCGTATCCCACGTATCGGTGCAAATCCCATTGGATGCCGTGAGAATTACATTGTAAATTCCTGGAATGCTAAAGTTTGCAGTCACAGTAGTCAAGGTGTTTGTATCTATAGTTTGACCATTTCCAAAATCCCAAAGGTAGTTCGAAGCGTATTGCGAAAGATTTGTGAAGTCAATGACCATTGGTACATTTCCATAGGTATCACTAGGCATTCCATTGGCTACAGGTTGCGGCAATGAGGTCACTGAAACTTGATCGGTATCAGTACATCCATTGGCATCGGTTCCTGTAAGCGTAAAGAGGGTAGTTCCTGCTGGCGGTGTGAATGGAACACCATTCACGGCTGAATTGTCCCAGGTATAGGTTGTCGCTCCTGTTCCAGTTAAGGTCACATCGGAAGGAGATGTTCCTCCGGGTTCGCACAAGATGATGTCTTGACCAGCATTTACAACAGGATTCGGCCAAATGGTAATGGTTGCTGTTCCTGCTTGTGGCTGTGAACATTGATTTGCACTGCTCTCAGTGACATCGATCAAGGAGAACACATAAGTTCCTGGTGTATCTGTTGGGAAAGGGAAGGAGTTTGAGTTGCCGATGGTTATGATCGGGGGCTGAGCCACACCGTTGAGTGAATAATTGATAATGTACGGTGCCGTGGCCGACGAACCATTGAAGGTGATATTCGGACTTGGACCTGTATCTTCGCATAGCGCACTGTTTTGCCCAATGGTAGCTGTGGGCATGGGTGCCACGTTCAAAGTAACAGCAGCTGTTTGAGGTGCTGTACATGAGCCATTTTCGGTAACTGTTACCGTATAAGTTGTTGTTACGGATGGTGTTGCGATTGGGTTTGCAATAGACGCGTTACTCAAACCCACTGCAGGAGCCCAGGCATACGAATAGGTGCCTCCACTACATCCGCTGGTTGCTGTCGTCGAAAATTGAGAAGATTCTGAAATACAAAGGGTATCTTCCGATAAGTTCACACCCACTTGAATTGGACTCACTCCTGCAACAGTAAACGTTTGCTCAGGCGTATAGATGTAACATGGCGTTTCCCAAGCTCTCCATTTGTATGTTCCCGGGCAGAGTGATGTCAAGTCAATGGACGTTGTCGGGTAAGGGAATGAACCCGATATAGTGCACGATGAACAGTTACCGCCATTGATGCAAATTTCAGATGAAAAATGAGTAGCAACACCTGTGAATGACGCATTGGCACAAACAATTTCAATGTTCACTGTGTAACAACATTGCCACCCAGCATTTGATGAAAATGTCAGATCTAGGGTGTTGCCATTGTTGGTTTGAGTAACATTGGATAAGGCGCCACATGGAGAACATGCGTAAGCTTTGGGTGCTAAAATACTCAACATTAGCACGAGGAGGAATGATAGTTTTCTCATTTCTGTAATAGTAGTTTATGTGTAAAGGTATGAAAACCAAATTTTAGACGAAAGAAATTCTGATTTGTTGCATCACCTATTTATTTTTTTCAATGGCTTCTAGTGCTTCGATGCGTTTTAGAAGAGCTTCGATAATGGCTTGCTGCTCCTGTACGGCATTGATGAGAGGCAATACAAATTCGGAATAACGAATAGAATAATGGTCATTTTCATTCTGAGGTTTCACGATCCCACTGAATTCAAGGCCCATCTTGTCAATTATTTTCTCGACATCTTGCGCCAAAAGACCGGAATAGCGAATGCCCTCTTGTCCTTTGGTGATGTAGGTGTAGGTGACGGGTTTAAGTTGTAGCACAAAATCCAATCCTGCATTCAATGGACGAATATGGTCTTTCATGCGCTTGTCAGATAAAGTACTCCAACTTACAGGTCCGCCGATTGTTGTTACCGCACTGTTTCCGATTTGGACACTATTGTTCGCTTGTACAATCGCTCCGTAACCGATGGCTGTGGCATTGCTGATAGAACCCGAAATCGCGTCTGCACCAAATCCCAAATAAGTATTGTAACTGCCTGTTGAGTTGAATTGTCCTGCAAAATTACCAATAAAGGTATTGTTGTTTCCTAGGGTGCTGAAATATCCTGCATGCGCGCCGTAAAATGCATTCTCTGATCCCAAGGTATTTGATGTTCCCGTCGTTACCCCCGAAAAGGTATTGTGCATCCCTTCAGTATTCGACTGGCCAGCATAGGCGCCTAGGAATGTGTTTTCACTTCCGTTCGTATTTGCTAAACCAGCGCGACGACCAACAAATGAGTTCATTGTTCCATCTAGATTTGCAAGACCTGTTTCTGTGCCTAGAAATGTGTTTTGTGATCCAACGGAATTGTTGAGTCCTGCATTAAACCCAAAAAATGAGTTGTTCACACCAATCGATAAAGCTGCCCCAGCGTTGTTGCCCACAATGATATTTCCGGTTCCACGCGCCCAAAGGATTTTCTTGTTGTTGATCATGTAACTGCTGTCTAAAGGGATGGTAATGTTTCCATTCACATCGAGCTTTTGAAGTGGATTGTTGCTTCCAACACCAATCATTCCGCCAGCATTGAAAAGGTTATAGTCGTCCACTACCCATTCATTTCCATTCCAAAAAGTGGTGTTTCCAACTTGCGTTCCATTGGGTAACAGTGGTGTGCCTGATGTGCCCGCATGAAGGGCGTAGGGTACACTCAAAAGCTCTGTGGTGCCGAAACTGCTGTAAGTGGTTCCTCCAGAAAGATCCCCTTCTATTTCAATAAACTTCGCACCGTTGGGCCAATCGACATTATTTATTGCGCCGATGAGTGGAGTTCCACCGCCAATGGAAAGGGTGAAAAGTCCAAATTCATTGGTGGTACTGTTGTGTGTTTCTTGAAAAACGACTGTTCCATTTGGTGTCTCGTCGTGAATGCTAATGCGGATACTAACCGCCGAATTTGCGAGCACAATACCAGAGGTATTTCTGGCAATGGATTGGTATTTAAAGCGCTGAGGCACCTGGGTGTGGCCGATTGAAACAATGAAAAACAGGATGAAAATCAACCCGGAATAATGGCGCAATTTCATGGGATTGTGTGGATTAGTTTTCCGATAAAACGGGGAAGTTGATGTGGCTGTGACAGATAAATGAAGTATTCTGAACAGGCCTTGTCGTCG
>CAMBMC010000261.1 GCA_945868555.1 Chitinophaga pinensis
ATGCAGTACCTCTAGAAAATTTGAAATAAAAGAACCAAATGCTCCTGTGATCGCGGTATTGGACAACCCGTATATCATTGGAGGTGAGGGTTCTACGGTATCTAGCAACATCAGTGTATATCCAAACCCGTCATCTGGTCACGTAACTATAAGTGCCGACGCAACTGTTCGCTCTGTCATGATCATGAATGACCTTGGAATTGTGCTTAAGCAGCTTGACTTCAAGAACGAAGGAAAACTCACTGGCTTGGATTTAAACCCTGGAGTTTACACCCTTATTTCCATCGACGAAAATGGAAATCGCGCAACGGAGCGCATCGTTATCCGATAAATACGTCATTTTTTTCAGACCCAGAATAAATGAGCCGGCGGGAATTCCCGTCGGTTTTTTTAATTTCTATTCTTTTTTTCCATACTTTCGCATTCAAACAATTAAATCAAAAAACATGAAAAAACTTTTACTTGTTATTTCTATCGTTTCTGCTGCCATGAGTGCGAGCGCGCAATCATGTACTCCAGGAGCTAATTACGCGGATTCAGTTTACGGTGTATGGCCTGATACTGTTCAAAACTTCCCGTTTGCTACAGTGAATGTTGCTTACTCTACAGACTTGAACTTCAAAGTTCCTGCAACAGTTACAGCTGAGTTAGATCCAACTGGAGGAACACTTGTTGGAACACCTATCCAAGGTTTCGTTGTAGATAGCGTTGTTGGGCTTCCTGCTGGTATGAACTTCGGATGTAACCTCTCTGGATGTTCTTATGCTGGTGGTGCTAACGGATGTGCAAACCTTTACGGTACTGCTACAGCTACTGGAACTTACCCGGTTGAGATTTTCATTACGGCAACTGTGTTGATTACCATCATCCCTGGATTCCCACCTACACCACTTCCTCAGTCAACTTCTTTCTCTGGATACCGAATTGTTGTTGGTCAAGCTGGAACTATCGATGCCATCTATGAGCCATTGAACCTTAAGCCAAACCCAGCTAGCGAAAATGTTACTCTTTACGGAATTACTCCAGACATGAACATCTCTTCAGTTGAGGTGACAAACATGGAGGGAAAAGTTGTTCGTACATTGAACATTGTTGATGCTTCTTTGGAAATCAACTTGAATGGTTTGAATAACGGTGTTTACTTCGTTGTTGTAAACCACGCGGGTGGAAAAGAAACAATCAAGTTCATCAAGAACTAATTGATTACTATACACATTGAAAGGCTCCCACATGGGGGCCTTTTTTATGCCCAGCATATTCTTTTACACGTTCAAGTAAAATAGTAAAAAAGAAGATGTGTTCAATAATTAACATTGATTTGCATGTTCTTGAGCGAATAATATCTTTGTGATGTTAATTATTGAACATGGAAATAACACCTGAAATCAAACAACGCTTAGAGCTGTTAAACGAAAAGTACACCGCACTGGGTCAAGACTTGTTGTCCTACCTAGACGGCTTGTTGTATGCCGACACGGCGAAGTACTGGGACTACATCGAATTGGACACCCTTCTTAGCCTTCAAAAACCAAGAACGAACATACCTGACGAGCGCATCTTTATCATTTACCATCAAATCACAGAGCTATACTTCAAAATGGCTTTGCAAGAATTTGAGCAGCTCGCAGATCACCCCGCAATCGATGCGGAATTCTTTGTGGAGCGCGTAGGGCGAATCAACCGCTACTTCGATGCATTGATTACCAGTTTTGATGTGATGTCAAAAGGCATGGACCACAAGCAGTTTTTGCAGTTCCGCATGTCTCTCTTGCCCGCGAGTGGTTTTCAATCGGCGCAATACCGTTTCATTGAAATGTGCAGTACTGAGTTTCTTCACCTCGTCAATAAGGATGTTCGACATCAATTTACGAATGAGTCGAGCATTGAATCGATGTACGAATTCATTTACTGGAAGGCTGGCGCAACGGAATTGAGCACCGGGAAGAAAACATTGACCTTGGTCCAATTTGAGGAGCGCTATCAAGAGGAATTTATCAAACATGGGGAAGCGTGTAGAAGTAGAAATTTATGGCAAGTATACAAGCGATTAACACCTGAAGAACAAAAGTCTGAAAAGGTCATCAGCACACTTCGGCACAACGACACCAATGTAAATGTCAATTGGCCTTTGGCGCATTACAAGTCTGCTGTTCGCTACTTAAACCGCGATCCCGAGGATATCGCAGCGACGGGTGGAACCAACTGGCAAAAGTACTTGCCCCCAAGATTCCAAAAACGCATTTTCTATCCCGCATTATGGACAGAACAAGAACAAGAAGAATGGGGAAAAGCGTGGGTAGATGATGCGCTTAAATCTTAGTTTTTAAGTCACGCAGCAACTCCGTCATGGAGTCGTACATGTAATCTGCCGCCACCAATCGCGGATCTGGATGGTTTGTTTTTTCTGGAATACAAGCCACTTTCATGCGGGCAGACTTCCCAGAAACAACTCCATTAAATGAATCTTCTACCACCAAACATTGTGTGGCGGAAACGTTTAATCGTCTCGCTGCTGTTAAATAAACCGCGGGATGTGGTTTACCAAATTCTTCATACTCAGCAGAAACACACACTTCAAAATACTTTCTGATCTCTAGCGCTTGAAGTACCGTTGAAATAAGAATTTCATAGGAGGAAGTTGCCAGCCCTACTTTCACTTTCTTTTCTTGAAGGAAGCGCAATGTTTCAAGCACTCCAGGCAAGGGTGCCGCATTTTCTTTGATCAATTTCACCATCCGAAGAACAATTTGTGTTTCCACCTCTTTGGGCGTTACACCTATCCATCCTTCGTGTGCATGCCAAAACACCACCACCTCATCCAAACGGAGTCCAACAGTTTTTTGAAAATCTTGCTTAGTTAATTGTGACCCGACGGCATGAAAAACCTCCTCCATGGCAATTTTCCAAAGCGGTTCAGAGTCGATAAGGACTCCATCCATGTCAAAAATGACGGCGTTAAAAGGAGCTATTTCATTCATCGTCCAAAAAGTATTTTGGCAATTATTTATTGACATGAATGCGAACCACCTCGATTCTTCGGTCGCTCACTTGTTCAATAATGAAGGTGTGGTCTTCGAGCACCACCGTTTCCCCCACCTCAGGAATACTTTCTAACTCATTTAAAATCAGCCCGCCTAATGTTTCATACGATTCTGATTCCGGCAGTTCAAGATCATACTCCTCATTGAGGTAATCGATGTCTGCGCGTGCCGAAAAACGGTATTCGTGCGCACTAATTTTTTCTTCCAACCAATCTTCCTTGTCGTGTTCGTCTTCAATTTCACCGAAAATTTCTTCAATGACATCCTCAATGGTAATGATCCCAGCGGTACCTCCATATTCATCGACAACAACAGAAATGTTTGCAGACTTCTTGGTAAACATCTCCAACAACTCCTTCCCTGGTAAGGCAGATGGCACAAATGATATAGGAATCAAAATCTGTCGAATTAGGGTTGGTTGTTTGAACATTTCAAACGAATGCACATAGCCAATGATGTTGTCAATCGTATCGCGATAAATAATTATTTTCGAAAGTCCTTTTTCAATGAATAAATTTCGCAGGTTGTTGACGTCATCATTCACTTCTAGCGCAATAATCTCTGTGCGTGGAATCATGCAGTCACGCGCCTTGATGTTGGAGAAGTCGAGTGCATTTTGAAGAATTTGCATTTCATTTCCAAAATCTTCTTCTTCATCAATGCGTTCAGAAAGTTCTTGCACATAGTTTTCCAGGTCTATCTTAGAAAAGACCTTCACATTCTTGGACCGATCCACGCGCAAGATCGCCAGCACGGCAGAACTCAAAAGCATAACTACCTGTGTAGGAATAAACAAGATAACATAAATCAAAAACATTGGAAAGGTGAACAGGCGCAAGAATCGGTTTGGATTCAACTGTACAACGGCCTTTGGAAGAAACTCAGCGGTAATTAAAACAAGCAAAGTGGACAATGTTGTTTGAAGAAGCAACACCACCC
>CAMBMC010000262.1 GCA_945868555.1 Chitinophaga pinensis
ATGGATCGCTTCGCTGAAGGACTTTTTTAATGTTACGAATTACGAATTACGAGTTGTTGGATTTTAGCTTCGGCGCTCTGAAATTCCCGAAGGGATCAAATTTTCAATTGCGTAGCAACAAATTCTGAATCGCCTACGGCGTCAAATTGCGCAGCAACAAATTCTTAATTCTAAATTGGACCGCTTCGCTGAAGGACTTTTTTAATGTTACGAATTACGAGTTGTTGGATTTTAGCTTCGGCGCTCTGAAATTCCCGAAGGGATCAAATTTTCAATTGCGTAGCATCAAATTCTGAATCGCCTCTGGCGTCAAATTGCGCAGCAACAAATTCTTAATTCTTAATTTCTCATCGTATCTTAGCAGTGTGACGCAAATCAGCAACGAACGAATTCTTCAACTTCTCGCGGAAGCGAGTCAATTCAACGCGTCCGATTTGTTGGTTAACCTTGAACGTGGAGTAGCACTAGAATTGGATGAATCTGCTCTTTCGCAAGATTTCGCTTTTTCTGGAGCCCTCAAGTCGCTGATCCACCAGGCAACGAAATCGCAGCGTGAACAGGGCGTTTTTCCACTAAGCCTTGCACAAGGTCATATTTCTTGGAAGGTCAATGAGACCGTAGTGAATTCGCCGTTGTGGATTGTGCCAGTTGGCGTTACATTCAACAAAGTCAATGAAACTGTTCGACTGCAAATTGATGGTGAAAATGGCTTTGTCAATCCATTTGTGAAGATTCGTTTGACAAATGTTTTTCAACTGGACTGCGAACCATGCGTATCCTTGGAATCCTTGGCTGAGCTCTTGCGAACTGCTGGCTTTGATGAAGTTCAAACTTCTCCCATCTTTCTCGGAAATTTTCATCACCACCGCTTCGATATCATCCGTGAACTTGAGGAACTTGCATCATTGCCCTTAAACAATGCTCTGCAGCACATATTAGGTGATGCAGCCCAAGATTCTGTTGCTCATTTTGACCTGAATAAAGCACTACTTTTCCCTGCAGACCCAGATCAGATGAAGGTGCTAAAGGCTATTGAGACGGACCATGTTGTCGTTCAAGGTCCGCCAGGGACAGGAAAATCACAGGTCTTGTCGAATTTGGTGGCGAAGCTACTCTTGGATAAACATTCCGTGCTGGTGGTATCAGAAAAACGGGTGGCCTTAGAGGTGATTCAGCGGAAGTTGAATGCCTTTGGACTCGGACACCTCTGTTTTATTTCCACTTCAGAAACCATTTCAAAAGATGTGCTTGCTGATTTAAAAGCAGCATGGCTTCGCCTTGAATCGTTTACACCAAGCACTGAGAATCCTCTTTTTCTCTCCGAACAATACCTGCATCAACTTCAGATGCAACTGGATTTACTCAATTCAGAAACATTGCTTGGCGGTGTAAATTATGCCACTTTTCAATCGATAGCATGTAAGCACGAGTTTGAACATTTACACTATGTGAGCGATTTGCCGACAATGGATGAGTGGATAGAACACAAGCGAACGATCGAAGAGTTGTATCACCACGATTTGTCTAACTCGGCGGCTTTGCTTCAGCGGTATGTGTTAAATGGTAGTGCCTTGCAATCCTTGGATCAATTCATCGAAAAGTGGAATAAGGAATTGACACGGCTCAATAAAATCTTTTCGATTGTTCAGTGGACGGACCTTCATGCTGCCATGAAAAAAGCAGCACTGTGTCAACACTTCGAAAGTGAATCTTTCCGAAAAAACGCAGCTATTTTGAGTGCAGGTTCGAAAGAACAAAAGCGTTTTTTAAGCTTGCGAAAGAAGTATCTGCAACTGAAAATTATCCAGTCGTCGATGGCTGGTGAGAAGGTGAATTGGAAGGTGCTCCCTACGCTTACAGAAACAGAGCGTTTGTTAGAGATGGCGAAAGAAAGTTCTTTTTTTGCACGAAATCGCTTCCGCTCTCAATGGAAAAATAAGGCAACTATTCCGGTTCAAGGAGCTAGCGAAGCCTTGAATAAATGGCTACAATTTTTGCAGCATGAGGCATCTATAGCGCAGATAAAAATTGAATTCTGCGAAATAGGGGTGTTTGATGTTGACAATGAGCTGGAGTTGATTCATCTGCAAATCCAACACTATACGGAAGCATCCTTGTCGGAATGGATAAAATTTCCGGCAGAGGAACGCCAAGTGCTCGCGCAAGAAAATGCTGCACTTCATGCATTATTTAGTGATTTGCGCACCCACCTTCGTTTGACGGATGATTCGAATCTCGCTGCAGTATTGTCCGATATTTCTGGACAACTTTCCGGAATCCTAGCCAAGCAGAATGTCCTAAAAAACATGTCTGATGCTTTGCTGAGAAACCTGAAAAGTTACCCCACTTTTGATGCCTATGAAGCGGCCATTTGCAAAAGCAATTATACACGGTTGGTGACGCAGTTTCCGCAATTTGCGAATTTCTCTCAGGATAGAATGCTTCAGAAATGTGCAATAATTATCGCTGAACAAGACACAGAAGCTGTTCAGTTTGCACAATTAATTGAACGAAAACAGTTCGAGATCTTTCTGCACTACCAGCGCATTCTTCAAACGGCTTCCACAAAATTATCCGCAGAAGAAAAGGCCTTGAAAACCCAATTGAAAAAAGGGAAGGCCATCTTGGTCAAGGAGTTTGGGAAGTCAAGGAATTATCCATCTTTGCGGGAGTTGTTTGCATCGGAAGCACGCATTTGGATTCAGTTGATTAAACCCTTGTGGTTGAGTAATCCTGCACAAGTGGCGAAGTGTTTTCCGCTCCAGCAGGACTTGTTTGATGTGGCCATTTTTGATGAAGCAAGCCAGATTCCATTGCAGAATGCCGTGGGATCAATTCAACGTTCGGGTAGAATTCTCGTTGCTGGTGATGAACAACAAATGGGACCTTCGACTTACTTTAAAGCCCAAGTGGAAGATACGATTGACCTTTTGCATCAGGCTTCTTTTCATTGGAAAAATGTGCTTTTGCGACACCACTACCGCAGTGAACATCCTGAATTGATTCGTTTTTCAAATCGAAATTTCTATAAAAATGAACTGATCGCTTTTCCTTCAGCTCAAGCATCACAATCACCAATTCGTTTGCATTATTGTTCAGAAGGTGTTTTTGATGAGCGCCAAAATCATGTTGAGGCACAAGAGCTTGCAAAGCTATTGGAGCTTGCAGTTTTTGAAGAAGATCACCTAGGGGTCGTTGCATTTTCGGAAACACAATTGTCTGCTATTTTTTCGGCTTTATCTACCCAATGTGTGGCGGCTTTGGAACAACGCATCATGGAGGGTACAGCCTTTTTCAAGGCCTTGGAAAATGTGCAAGGGGAGGAATGTGATCGTTTGATAATTAGTCTAGGCTACGGACGAAATGTGGACGGTGAATTTCACATGCGCTTTGGGCCGCTAAACACGAAAAATGGATCAAAACGCTTGAATGTTTTGCTCACTCGTGCGAAAAGACGGATCGACTTCTTTTCTTCTGTGAAGTCCTCGGATTTTAAAATATCGGACAACGAAGCAGTAGATTTATTGCGCCGATTTTTAGCCCATATCGAAATGGAATTTCTTCCAGAGTCTTCCTTGGAATTCCCGCTGAATTTGAGGCCCGAAGTAAAACAAAATGCATTGTCTTTCAGTCAAATCTTTCAGCAGATTTCAGATGCGCAGGAATTGGTTACCCTAGTTCGTGTGCTCGAAAACAGGGGGTGGAAGGTCCGATTTACGGATTAATGTGCGTCTAACCAATTCGCACCAGAACCAACTTCAACTTCCAACGGCACACCGACTTCAACGGCATGTTCCATGCTTTCCTTCACCAATGCTTTTACCACATCCACTTCTTCTGAAGGCACATCAAACACCAATTCATCATGAACCTGTAGAATCATGCGTGTCTTTAAATGGTTATTTTTCAGCGCGTTGTGCACACGAATCATGGCCATTTTTATGATGTCGGCAGCTGAACCTTGAATTGGTGCATTGAC
>CAMBMC010000263.1 GCA_945868555.1 Chitinophaga pinensis
ACCCATCGTGCTATATTCGTCCGCACGGATCAGACATGAAACTAAAGTTAATTAAAGCCGAAGGGATTCCAATCGCACCAACCAAGTATCACTTCCAATGTCAAGGTCAGGCACACAGTTACACCCTCTACTTTCCTGCTCTACCTAAAGGAACGACAATGATCGATGTCATTGAGCGCGATGGAAACATTCAAAATGACTTCAACTTTTTTTCTGTAAGTGTCCGAGAAAACCTTCCAATAGAAATCCGTTTCATTAGCGAAAACTAAACTCAACAACCATGAACCTAGATCAAATCCATTATGATATTCTTCGCTTGAAATTAAAGAAGGCAGAAATTGTACTTGAAAAAGTTGAAATCATAAAATGTCAACACTATGAGAAGGCCGCAGACATCAGGGATAAAGAAAGGAAGATCATTGATGACTTAGCCATCGTTAAAGCAAAACTGATGCATTACGATTCTACCATTGCACTGAATCGCGATACCTTTAGATTGAAACAAGCGATACGGAATCTATTGATTGAATTTAATTCAGTGGATCAAGCATTTGCTGTTGACAGTTTATCTCAGACGGAACAGCGTATTTCTGAGTTAAAAAAAGAGAGACAAGTGCATTTATCTGCAAAAGACAATGATTCGGCAGGACCTATAATTATAGCACTGAATGAGCAATTGAAACTTCGTAGTGAAATTCAATACTACCTAGAACGTCGCTAGAAAATTTAAGAAAGTTCTGTGGTAAATCATTAAACTGCCACAGAACTTTTGAGTTTTTATATTGTTTTAAAACTTTCTAACCAATCGTTTACTCATTGATTTCGGTAATTTCATCCTTCAAACCAAGTACAAATCTGTCGATTGGAATTCGACTATTCGCATCCATTTTCAATTTGTAGCGATCCGAATGTATGGACTTAGTCAAATGTGGTCCACACAATGGATACTCCTCTTTTAAAAGTAAATAGGCCCTTAATGACAGTTCAAAATGCAAGGCATAAACCGTATCCGTTGGGCCAAAACCAAAAGCATCAGGTTTTGTTAAGGTATGTTTTCCTTCGTGGATCCACGATGCATCCAAAATCTCAACATTCGTGATGCGCTCAATGTTGAAGTACTTGTTTTCACCAGAGGTCGGCTCATACGCCAGCAGTGATCGGTAATTTTCAGTAAATGCGAATGCTTCTAAGTACCGGTCTGAAATTTTCTGGCTATTCAATGAATGATAATTCTTAAGCACCACTTGTCGACGCGTTTCAATGGCCTCACACAATAGCTCAACGATACGGCCAAGATGCGCTCTGAGCAGGTGACTCGAAACGAGAGTTGTTTCCGAAGAAAGGTATATTTTCTTTAGTATAGCATCTTTCAGAGGATGATTCTTTGCGAAATTCAGCAGCATTTTTCGGATCAAGTCGGATTCTTCTTTTGTAAATATTACACCACCTTCCCCTTCACTCGCCGAAATTGAATACCGATTAAACGTATCACGCTGCAATTCAAATCCCAATTCCTTTAACAAATCAAAGTAACGGTATACCGTTCGATCCGTCGTTTCGATGATCACACCAAGTTGACGAATTGATTTTGCTGGCTCTTGTTTCAATAATGAAATCAGTTGCAAAACACGCAAGATTTTATGTTGATTAAGCATTTAGGGATTTTTCTGTCGCGCAAATTAAGCTCAAAATGCTGTTAATGAACAAGTTTATGACCCTACTTGTCAGGATTCTTTTCATAAATGAGTGTAAACACCTATAAAACGATATTTTCAATTGAACTTAACATTCAAAATACGAAGCCAACATGCTGTCCCATTCTCATTTTAAAATTCTTTATTCTTCATTCTTTATTCTTCATTTTAAGCCGTTTATCCTTAGTTTTACCTAAATTCTCTACATGGACAACAATCTACATTGGCTCAAGCACAACAAGTTCAACAAATCAACTGCTTTTACGCACGATGAACGCGATGAAAAGGCCATTCGTGGACTTCTTCCTTATGCTGTTTCAACGCAAATGGTTCAGGTAAAAAGAGTTCTCCGAAATCTAAGAAAGAAAACCTCGAACATTGATAAATACTCTTATTTATCCGCTTTGCAAAGCAGGAATGAACGCTTGTTTTACCGCGTATTAATTGAAAACATTGAAGAACTTCTGCCCATTGTGTATACACCAACCGTTGGAGAGGCTTGCCGCGAATATTCGCACTTGTTTTCGGAAACAAAAGGATTTTACATTACACCCGATGACCGTGGAATGATTTCGAAGATCTTGAAAAACTGGCCTGAAGAAGACATTCGAGTCATTGTTGTTACGGATGGTCAACGAATCCTAGGATTAGGAGATCTTGGAGCAAATGGCATGGGTATTCCTATTGGAAAATTGATGTTGTATTCAGCTTGTGCAGGCATTGATCCTACTCAATGTTTGCCCGTAATGATTGATATAGGAACAAATAACCAACAGCTCTTGGATGATCCATTTTATCTCGGATATCCACATAAGAGGATTGAAGGCTCGGCCTATTTTGAATTGGTCGATGAGTTCATTATGAGCGTACAACAGCTGTACCCCAAGGCCATGATTCAGTTTGAGGATTTCCTAACACCGAATGCGTATGGATTACTAAAAACCTATAAAAACAAGGCGCTTTGTTTTAACGATGATATCCAAGGTACAGCTTCCGTTGCTTTGGCAGGTATTTACGCTTCAACCCGCATAACAAAAAAATCATTTTCAACACTAACAATTATGTTCCTTGGCGCAGGATCAGCCGCTACTGGAATTGCAGATTTAATTGCTTATGCCCTCGAAAAGGAGGGTTTGAATCCTAAAGATGCGCGTCAACACTTATGGTTTGTAGATGTCAATGGATTGGTGGTTGCTGATCGAACTGACCTTTTGGATCACAATTTACCCTACGCACACGAACATGAGCATTTGTCCTTTGTAGAGGCAATTAAATTCATAAAACCCGACATTCTCATTGGTGCCACCGGTGCAGCTGGAACCTTTACCCAAGAGGTGATTGAAACCATGTCTCAACTCAATGAGCGCCCTGTCATCTTTGCACTTTCAAATCCAACTGCCAATGCTGAATGCACCGCTGAACAGGCCTACACCTGGAGTCAAGGAAATGCCGTATTCGTGAGTGGAAGCCCCTTTGACAATGTAGAACTGAATGGAAAATCTTATGATCCCGGACAAGGAAACAATGCCTACATTTTCCCTGGATTAGGGCTCGGTGTTACGGCGTGTGAAGCAACCTTTATCCCAGATGAGTTCTTCCTTATCGCCGCGCAAACCTTGGCTGATTTAGTCACAGAAGAAGATTTACATCATGGCTCACTGTACCCACCTATTCGCGACATTCGGGATGTATCACTTCAAATCGCAGAATCAGTTGCTGAAAAAGCTTACGAAATGAACCTGGCAAAGGCACCTCGAACTGGTTCCATCAGAGGAATGATTGAAGCACTTTTGTATGATCCTTATTATTAGGACAAAGAGACTAAAGACATCAAGACAAGAGACAAGAGACAAGAGACAAGAGACAAGGGACAAAAGACAAAAGACAAAGGACTTTAAGATGTTAAGAGATTAAGATTTCAAGACATCAAGACAAGGGACTCAACCATGTTTCGGTAGCTGAGGCACTCGAAGGCTGGTGGCTGAGGCACTCGAAGCCTAGCTACATTAATTGTTGCAATTTTCCCTGAAACCGCAGATAAATTGGATCATCCTTGCCACGCACCTGGCCTATAAAAGAGATGTATCCGCGCAATCGATTTAAAAAAACGTCTTGGTCATTTTCACGCACAACAGGTGAATTTTTGAAATGATTCGCTGCGGCAGCTGTTCTGCCATTTCTTTCTAGATCAAATAGCATCGCTCTTACTTGGCGGATTTGATTTCGTTTTACATTTGCCTTCGTGTTCACGACAATTCCCGTCACCT
>CAMBMC010000264.1 GCA_945868555.1 Chitinophaga pinensis
TAAAAGTAAGTGAAATTATCGCACAAATCAAACGGGAAAGAGCACAAATCATCCCAATATCCCAACAGATATTTGGCTCAAAATAGCTACATTTGCAACAATTCAAAGATTCATGATGATCAACATTACACTTCCTGACGGTTCCGTCAAACAGGTAGAGACCGGAACAAGTTCAATGGACATTGCGAAAAGCATTTCCGAGGGCTTGGCAAGAAATGTCCTAGCAGCAAAAATCAATGGAGAAGTCGTAGATGCTTCTCGAGGGATAACGGAAGACAGCACCTTGCAACTTTTGACTTGGAATGATCAGGAGGGAAAATCAACCATGTGGCACTCCTCTGCCCACGTAATGGCCGAAGCACTTGAATCCTTGTTCCCAGGGATTAAGTTGGCCATAGGTCCGCCAGTAACCAACGGATTCTACTACGACATCGACTTCATGGAGCATTCAATTTCTGAAAAAGATTTGGAGCGTATTGAGGCGAAGATGAAGGAATTGGCGAAAGAAAAGAATGAGTTCGTTCGCAAAGAAGTATCGAAGTCAGACGCTATCGCTTATTTTACGGACAAAGCCGATCCTTACAAGTTGGAGTTGATTGAAAATTTGGAGGATGGTACGATTACCTTTTATACACAAGGAAATTTCACGGATTTATGTCGTGGACCCCACATGCCAGATACTGGATTTATCAAAGCAGTAAAATTAACTGCCATAGCCGGAGCCTACTGGAAAGGGGACGAAAAAAATAAAATGCTTACCCGCATTTATGGGATCACCTTCCCTAAAGCATCCGAATTGACGGAATACCTAGAAAAAGTAGAAGAGGCGAAGCGCCGTGACCACCGAAAACTAGGTAAAGAACTTGAATTGTTTACCTTCTCTCAAAAAGTGGGTCAAGGACTGCCCTTGTGGTTGCCAAAAGGTGCTGCCTTGCGCGAGCGCTTGGAAAATTTCTTGAAGAAGGCGCAACGTAAGGCGGGCTATGACCAGGTGATTACGCCGCATATCGGAAACAAGGAGTTGTACGTAACATCGGGTCACTACGCAAAATATGGGGCAGATTCTTTTCAACCCATTCGCACGCCGGATCCAAATGAAGAGTTTTACCTTAAACCGATGAACTGTCCTCACCATTGTGAGATTTTCAAGTCAAAACCACGATCATACAAAGAACTTCCAACACGCTTTGCAGAGTTCGGTACCGTTTACCGCTATGAGCAATCAGGTGAATTACATGGTTTAACTCGTGTTCGTGGTTTTACGCAAGATGATGCACACATCTTTTGTTCTCAAGACCAAGTGAAGGATGAATTCAAGAATGTGATTGATATCGTGTTGTATGTATTAAAAACCTTGGACTTCACTAATTTTAAAGCACAGATCTCCTTGCGCGATCCTGCCAATCCTACGAAGTACATTGGAAGTGATGAGAATTGGGAGAAAGCTGAAAATGCGATTATTGAAGCTGCAGCAGAGAAAAATCTCACGACAGTAGTCGCCTATGGTGAAGCCGCATTCTATGGCCCGAAGTTGGATTTTATGGTGCAAGATGCCTTAGGACGTGAATGGCAGTTGGGCACCATTCAGGTGGACTACAATTTGCCGGAGCGTTTTGAATTGGAGTACACAGGTGCGGATAATCAAAAACACCGCCCAGTGATGATCCACAGAGCACCTTTTGGTTCATTGGAGCGTTTCATCGCTGTACTCCTTGAACATTGCGCAGGAGATTTTCCACTTTGGCTTGCCACGGAGCAGTTTGCGATTTTACCTATTTCAGAGAAATACAATGAGCATGCAGAAAAAATTTCAGAAGTCCTAAATATTTCCGATATTCGCGGGCTCGTTGACGACCGAAATGAAAAAATCGGGAAGAAAATCCGTGATGCGGAGTTGAATAAAATCCCATTCATGCTGATTGTTGGGGAAAAAGAGGCCGAAAACAATGAGGTTTCTGTTCGCCAGCGTGGAGCTGGAGATCTTGGATCGATGAGCATTGCCGATTTCTCGAAATTGGTGCAAAAGACAATAGAAGATGAACTTTCATCGAAAGCATAAATAACTGAATGAGAAAAAACACGAGAAAACCGTTCGTAAGAAGAGAAGAAAAAGAAGAGCACAAGATCAACGAAAAGATTGACGCACGCGAAGTGCGTTTGGTTTTTGAAGGGTCTGAGCCACAGGTCGTTTCGACTTCTGAAGCATTAAAAATGGCTGAAGAACAAGATCTCGACTTGGTTGAAATTTCACCAAATGCGGTGCCGCCTGTGTGTAAAATCATGGACTATCGCAAGTTTCTTTACAACCAAAAACGGAAGCAAAAAGAACTAAAAGCGAAGCAAAGTAAGGTCGTGTTAAAGGAGGTTCGATTTGGTCCAAATACGGATGAACATGACTTCAACTTCAAGTTGGCCCATGCGCGTAAGTTTTTAGAAGAAGGAAACAAAGTGAAGGCATTTGTATTCTTTCGTGGACGAACGATTGTGTTTAAAGAAAGAGGTGAGATTTTATTGTTGAAATTCGCTCAAGAGTTGGCAGATATCGGTGCTGTAGAGCAGTTGCCGAAGTTGGAAGGAAAGCGAATGATCATCATGATCAACCCAAAAAAGAAGTAATACACTTCATTAGAATAGCTATACAGAAATAACATAAAAACGAAAAGAGATGCCTAAAATGAAAACTAAATCCAGTGCAAAGAAGCGATTCACGATCACTGGAAGCGGTAAAATCAAAAGAAAGCATGCGTTTAAAAGTCACATCTTAACAAAGAAGTCGACAAAACGCAAGCGCAACTTGACAGCAGCAGGTTTGGTTCATGAATCAGACGTGTCAAATATCAAGTTACAATTGTGCATGTAAGACATGCCTTGGTTTATTAATTGTTTAACCCGGTAACGAGTACATAAGTTTCCTGAGACAATGGAACACTCCTTATCAAAAAACTAAAAATTATGCCTAGATCAGTAAATCACGGTGCATCAAGAGCTCGTAGAAAGAACTTGATGAAATTGGCCAAAGGATACTTTGGTCGCAGAAAAAATGTCTGGACAGTCGCGAAAAATGCGGTTGAAAAAGGACTTAACTATGCCTACGAAGGACGTAAGCAAAAGAAAAGAAGCTTCCGTTCACTATGGATTCAGCGTATCAACGCTGGAGCTCGTCAGTACGGAATGAGTTATTCTCAATTCATCGGAGCTGTTCACAAAAGTGGAGTCGAATTGAACCGTAAGGCTCTTGCAGATTTGGCTTTGAACCACCCTGAAGCATTCAAGGCGGTTGTAGATGCAGTTAAGAAATAAATAAGTACATCTCTGTATAGCACGAATCCCATCCGAAAGGTTGGGATTTTTTTTGTTATTCATTTTCGATAAATGGCTATTGTTTCAAACAATCTCAAATGGTTTAAAAAAAACGAGTCCTATTTTCATTATTCGATTAATTTTGCCTTTCAAATTTGAACTATGTCATTTAGTACGAAAAAAGCATCCGCTGCAGGTGTCCTCATTACCATTGGAATTGTCTTTGGAGATATCGGTACATCACCATTGTATGTCTTTCAAGCCATCACCGGACAAGGGAGTGATTTCTCGTATGACCTGATCATGGGAGGTTTGTCTAGCGTGATTTGGACATTGATTTTACTGGCAACCACAAAGTACATTTATTTTGCCTTAAACGCCGACAACAAAGGCGAAGGGGGGATATTTGCATTGTTTGCATTATTAAAATCTCGGCGTATAAAATGGGTGATTATCCCCGCCCTGATTGGTTGCGCCACACTGTTGGCCGATGGCTTCATTACCCCTGCGATTTCAATATCTTCGGCCGTTGAGGGAATAAATAACATCAATCCTGATTTTCCAGTTATTCCCGTTGTCGTCGGGATTATTGTTCTATTGTTCTCTGTTCAGCAGTTTGGAACAAGTGCTATCGGAAAAGCGTTTGG
>CAMBMC010000265.1 GCA_945868555.1 Chitinophaga pinensis
TGACTACGAACAGGTGCTGAAGCATTGTGAATTCGGGTTTTCAAGTCGACCAATGCATCGAGTTCGGTCTCAATAAGGGTCATGAGTTCAAGGGGGTCATACGACCGTCTGTTTCCTTCAAGCACCGAATTGTTTTTATTCAACCGGTCCCAAAGAACGTGTAGGTTTGCTACTTTCTTGTTTTTTTCTTTAAGCGCTTGCGCAATCGTCATATCTATTTGTTTTTAAAATTTACTAAAGCATTAAATCTGGCAATCGTTTGGTTCAGCACTAAAAACCAGTGCCATAGCCCCACCCGACAAGAATTCTTTTTACACGGTCTTTTGCACGCATCACAGTCATTCCAATATTCTTTTCGGGAATGTCCATAAGAACTGCAATTTCTTTACCGCTATAACCGAAATAGTATTTCAAGGTGAGTACAATTCGGTCGCGTTCTCCTGCACGCTCCAAGGCCTTACGTAAAGTCTTGGTATCCACCCCATATTCATCTGAAAAAGAAGGTGAAACGGCAAGGTTGATCAAATCATCGGCGCCAACGCGAATCGCCAAAGAATTTCCTTTGCGCTCCATTAAATCATAACAATGGTTGCGTGTCATGGTATACATCCATGACCCTAAGGTGCCTACACCTTCATCATATTGACCTATTCGTGTCCAGGCCTTTATTAAAATATCTTGCACAACATCATCCAACCAACACTCATATCCTCTGGCAAGGTATTTCTTTGCTGCTTTGCGCACCATCGCTTCGTTGTTCAATACCGCTTGCTCCATCGTTTCCATCATTCTTCTTTCCATATACCAGTTGTTTTAGTTGTTTGCAGTTCCTAAGGTTCCCCCCTATATAAAGGTGGTTTAAAATCGTGTCTCGCTTTCCCTAATTTCAGGTCAAAGTCACATCACATAGTATATTGCATACACCAAGTGAGATCATCCATTTCTGAAACCAGGGAAGGACACATCTTTTCCTCATCGCTCCTGAGAGAGACAAGTTGAAAATCTATAATAAAGGGGGTTGGGATTTTACACGCCGTGCTGTTAACGCATGAAGATCAAATAAGTAACAATTTTTTTTTAATTAATTTTGATTTAAAATATAATTAACTGATTTTGAATTATTTAACCTATATTTTATTTTCATGTTCACACTGTAATAATCCTTTTATTTTCGTTCATTTAACAATCTTTGACAATATTCCCACGCACGGGTATTCAATTGTTGAGCGGTTCCATTCGTATTTCCAAAGCCAGAATTTCCTCTTATACGATGAGAGGTATAAAAGGTAACACCATTGAATAAGCCCCACGCATTTTGGCCGAGATCTTTCATTTCCAGCTGAATGGACTCCATCAATTCTCGACGACGACTCCTCGAACGACGGAGTGAATCATTCTCCTGTATCGACATTTGTTCTTTGACCTGAGGATCAGGAAACATGAACTGAAGAAAGACATGTACATCATCCTTCCCTATTGAACGATTCGATAACTCATTTGATATAAACATTTGCTCTCTCTTTCCCTGCTCATATTTCTTGAGCACGTCATAGATATCTTCGTCTGACATATCCAATTTTTGCGTATGCTTTATTCTCAAGTGATATAACTCACGCGAAAATTGATTTTCACAACGAAACATGTAGTTTGATAGCCCTAAGAAAATTTTAGACGACTGATCGTGCGAATTGCCAATGATTAAATAATGATCTGAAGATTGGTTTACCAAAGATACTGGTGAACTATCCTTCAAAAAAGCTAAAATGCGCTTTCCTTTCTGAAATTGTTCAAAGCCGATGCTTTTAAAATCTGAAAGTTTCTCAATCCGCTCCACCAAGTTCATCAAATCCTTGTTGTAAAATGGCTCATACATTCCTGAACACACACTAAGGATTTGTCTATTGTCGGTCCGAGACAAAGCAAAGCGATTGGACTTTTCTCCACGCATGGTTAACAACTCTTCACGATTGACCTCCCAATCGATTTCCATTTTTAATGATTCTTTCATAGCTAAACATATTTTAATGTTCTACAAATAAAACATGTCATTCGGTATACTATATACTTAGTAAAACATTAATTTACTTTTCTTTCGTACAAGCCACCTTATTAAGTCTGAAAAAACCAAAATCGGGTTCAATATTCCCTGATTTGAATGGCTTTTTGCATATCAAGATGAATATTGAAAAAGTCGAAATTCTCTCCGGAAACATGATGAGCTGCCATGATTTCCTCCTTATCCGCCATAAACTCGGGTTCTATGATTTCATACATTCCATCTTCAGCTGGAATGGATTCAAAATACAGGGAAAAAAACTGCCAATCTCGGAGCGATTCAAAATAATGTTTATTCGGTGAAAAAGATATTCCCTCTACATTTAATAGTTCATACTTTCTCTTTCCATTCATTGCTTTCATGTACGTTTCTGGTGAGATTTGAATCCATCCACCATTTGAGTAAATACTATTGAACGTGGAGTAACCAAAATCTACTTTTGTATAAGCCGGAGTGATCGTAATCCTTAACAATGATGGATTATCAGATATTCCTTCATTGGGAACATGGGAAAATAGGTATGATTTCGTTGTTTTTTTCATCGTTTAAAATTTTCGTTTACTTCAAGTCTCAACCATTCTGGCTCGACAATACGGATTGTACTGCCGAACGATCGCAACAATCGAATGAGTTCAAAGGACGGAATGAGATTCAATTTTATGCGCGCACGACCACTATTTTGGACCGATACAAATTGTTGACTTTCGTGGATGGGGTATGATCTAAAATAAGCCAATTCTTGGGGCGAAATATCGATCAAAATATTCTGTATGTCTTGATTTTCGATTGGATAAATTCCATATATATTCTGGAAGTAAGACACAGCATCTGGCCCTAGTTCACCGCGAAAATCTCCTTGCACAAATACGGGGTCATGGATTCGATCAAATCCAAAGGTTCGTATTTCATTGTGTTCTTCTGAAAAAGCGACGATGTACCATCGATTGTCAAATTCCTTTAGTAGCATCGGGTGTATAATGCGAGAAGTAAATTTATGTTTACTGTATGAATAATGAACGATGGATACCGGAATACGATCTTTTATGGCCCGAAAGAATAAGTCAAAATGCTGAAATCCCCGAAAGTCCTTGGCCGCATCTGTTTGAATGAATTGACGTTTAAAATTTCCTTGGGGGAACTTTTCGCGGTACGCAGTCAGTACTTTTTCCATGGCATGTTCAAATTGCCCGCTCACACGGGAACTGCCAATACTTTGAATCAACTCAATGGCATTTTTTATGCTGTTGATGTCTTGATCCAGTAATCCAACCCCGTCAAAACGATAGGTGTCATCTGTATACTCATACACCATCTTGGATCGGTTAAATTCGATCGGCGCATTGAATGAAATGCGCATGTTTTTTATATCCTTCACGACCGTGTCTAAAGCGGGCTCATACTCAGTTTCTTTCGCACAAGCCTGAATCAGGTCGATAAGTGTAGGCAATGGCTTTTGCCGATTTCGAAGCCGAGAATCGATGGCTTTGTACCGGAGATAAGGATTTTTTGTAACTGGCATAGTTTGAGTGTTAAGGGTTGAGCAACAAGTCAACTGTTGAGTTACAAAATTACTTCAAAATTATTAAACTACGTATCCACAATACCGAATTGTTAATAACTTATTTTTAGATAGTTATGTAAAATTTTATTTACTACTGATTTAAAATACCGAATGCTGGTGTTTCTTTGTCGAAATTCTCAGTGCAGGATGTTATCCTTTCGAAATAGCGCCGTTACTAAGAACGATACGGATAGAAAAATAAATTGTAACCATCAAACCAATACATACATGAACACAAAAACTATTACCCCGAAAAAAGAAGAGTTGGAAACACTCACCCCGAAAACAAAACCTCAAATCATCAAGCAGCCAGTGATCGAGGAAGG
>CAMBMC010000266.1 GCA_945868555.1 Chitinophaga pinensis
CGTTTGATCATTACGACTGACCACGGCACTGTCAAGGTGAACAATCCAGTGAAAATTGTGGGTGAGCGAAACCTGAATTCGAACCTCCGTTACAAGGCGGGCAGAAATATGTCGTACAACGCGAAGGAAGTATTTCGTATTTCGAATCCGCAGGACGCCTTTCTGCCAAAGATGAAGATGTCGGCAGAATATGTCTTTGTGCGAGAGAATGATTTTTTCGTGTATCCCAACAATTACAACCATTTCGTGAATTATTACGGCGACACCTTTCAACATGGGGGTATTTCCTTGGAAGAGATTTTAATTCCGTTTATTGTGCTTGGAAAACGCTGATTTTTGACTAGTTAAAAAATCATTGTTAACACTTCAGTTGAAGTGTGTGTTTATGCCATTCAAAAAGTGTGTTTTTTTGTCTTTAGAATGGATTTTAAAATACATACCTTAAAAGATTTACCGGCCACAGCTATAGCTTTTTTGGCTCATTTCGACAATAGAAAAATTTTTGCTTTTCAAGGGGAAATGGGGGCTGGTAAAACCACGTTTATTTGTGCTTTATTGTCGGCCATGGGAATCACTGAACTAGAGGGTTCTCCTACGTATTCTTTGGTGAATGTGTACGATAGTCCGCTGTATGGTAGGATTCATCACTTTGATGTGTATCGCTTAAAAAACGAAACAGAAGCCTACGACATAGGGATTGAAGAGATGTTCTACAGCGGAGGATATTGTTTTATCGAATGGCCCGAAAAAGTGGATAATTTGCTCCCGGAGAACACCGTTTGGGTGAATATTCGTAGCTTAGAGGACAACACACGCTTAATAACTACTGACAAATGAAGACTGATCCAGAATTGCTGAAAAAGCTAATGCAGCAAGGTGTGCTGATGCCTCAAGAAGAAATGTTGGAGGTTTCCCGAAAGAAAGGAAGTTTGTTTATTGGCATTCCAAAGGAATCGTCTTTTCAAGAGCGTCGTGTTCCGCTGGTTCCCGAAGGCGTCGCCTTACTCATTGCGAACGGACATCAGGTTCGGGTAGAAAGTAAGTGTGGAGATGGTTCCAATTTTACTGATCGCGATTACAGTGAGGTGGGAGCAGAGATTTGCTTTAGCCCAAAAGATATTTTTCAATGTGACATTATCCTGAAAGTTGCCCCACCGACAGAAGAAGAAGTGGATTTAATGCCGGGTGGACAAACATTAATCTCAGCGCTTCAATTGTCCGTTCAACCTAAGGAGCTTTTACAGAAATTAATTCAGAAGAAAATAACGGCCATTGCCTGGGATTACATCCGCGATGAAGAAGGACTTTTGCCTGTCGTACGCACCATGGGTGAGATTGCGGGAACAACGTCGATTTTGGTTGCCGCCGAATTGTTGTCATCCTTTTCGTCTGGCAAAGGAATGATGCTTGGCGGAATTGCTGGTGTAACGCCAACTGAGGTGGTCGTGATTGGTGCTGGAACGGTTGGTGAATATGCTACCCGTGCCGCTCTTGGATTGGGTGCTTCGGTGAAAGTGTTTGACAACTCGCTTTCTCGTCTTCGTCGCATGCAAAATGACATCGGAACACGACTTTATACCTGCGTATTGACCCCAAAAGTCCTCGCAAAAGCCTTAAAACGAGCAGATGTTGTCATTGGAGCATTGCGCGCGCCTCTAGGTCGAACGCCTTGTGTGGTGACTGAAGAAATGATCCAAGAAATGAAACAAGGATCCGTGGTGGTGGATGTAAGCATTGACCAAGGTGGATGTTTTGAAACTTCACGCGTCACGAATCACAATGAACCTACATTTGAAGCGCATGGTGTCATACATTACTGTGTTCCAAATATTGCATCCCGCGTCTCTCGAACTGCTTCTTTTGCGCTGTCGAATATCTTTGCCCCAATTTTATTGGAAATGGGGGATAGTGGAGGTTGTCGTGATTTGATCAAGCGCGATCAAGGATTCAGACGTGGCGTCTACATCTACAAAGGCACCTTGACCAGTGAAATTCTTGGAAAGGTATTTCATTTGAAATACAAAGACATCGACCTCTTAATCTTAGGGATATAGGATGCTCATTACTGCTGTCGTAATTTATCTCTGTTTTACATTGTTCATTGGGTATTTGGCGTCCCGAAAAGTGAAGAATGCGACTGATTTTGCTGTGGCGGGACGTAATCTCTCCTTTTTTATGTCGTCATCTGCACTCTTAGCCACTTGGTTTGGTAGTGAAACAATTCTTGGTGCTTCTGAGGAGTTTTTAAAGAATGGATTAATCGGTGTCATTGAGGAACCACTTGGTGCTGGTTTATGTCTGATTATTGTTGGGGCAATCTATGCCAAGCGCATGTACCGAACAAATGCGCTGACGTTTTCAGATGTATTTTTGATGAAATATGGAAAAAAAGCGGAATTTATAAGTGCCGTGCTGAGCGTTCCAAGCTTCTTTTCGTGGATTGCAGCCCAGTTTGTTGCTCTTGGATTGGTTTTTCAATTGTTTTTTGGATGTTCCATGGAGATAGGCATACTCGTAGGGGCGCTCTTGGTGATCGTTTACACGACGATGGGAGGGATGTGGGCTGTCTCACTTACGGATACGATACAAATGATCGTCATCGTTCTTGGGTTTATCGCTGTGTTGTTTGTGTTTCGAGAAAAAGTTTACCTCATTGGTGATGTTCATCACAAGAACCCTGATTTCTTCAGGCTATTTAATTCCGACAAAATCACATGGTGGCAGTGGCTTGCGGCATGGATGTCTGTAGGATTGGGGTCAGTGGCATCTCAAGATGTTTTTCAACGTATAATTTCTTCCAAAAGTGAACGTGTCGCAATTGGAGCATCAATTACCTCTGGTGTATTGTATTTGGTGATTGGGATGCTACCCTTGTGTATCGCGCTCATTGGAATGGAAATGTACCCTAAACTCTATGCACATCATCAAGGGAGCTTTATCATCTCATTTATTATGGAAAAAACTCCAATGTGGGTGCAAATCATGTTTTTTGGAGCACTCTTGTCTGCCTTGTTAAGTACCGCGTCAGGATCAATCTTGGCCCCCGCGACCATACTGGCAGAAAATATCATTAAACCACGATTCAAAGAAATTAACTTATTGAAGGTATTGCGCGTCAGTGTAGTAGTCATGGCACTTTTCGGTGTGTTGATTGCGTTCAGGGGCAATAGTATATTTGAATTGGCAGGGATTGCATCGATGTTTACCCTAGTTTCTTTATTTATTCCTTTTACTGCTGCACTTTTTATTCCTTGGGTAAAATCTACCGGTTGCATTGCCGCAATGATTCTTGGATTGCTTGCATGGGTTGTCTGCTTAACTTTAAATCAGGAGGTGCTCGGAACATTTATAGGGATTTTCGCCTCTGTCATCGGATTAATTGCGGGGACGATCTTGGAGCCTAAGTTGAAAAAAACAATATAAATGTTTACTCCGCTTGACTTCCCGCCAGCTAAATTGCGCCTTACAAGGTCAGGCTCTTCTGTCCGCGTATTTTGTGTCATTCGAAAAAAACAACTTGTCCTGACTCCAGAAGAGTGGGTTAGACAGCACCTGATTCATTTTTTAATCAATCACTTAAATGTGCCAATCGGACTAATCGCTAGTGAAATGTCAGTCGATATCAATGGGCTTGTCCGTCGTTGTGATCTGGTGGTTTTCAATCGACTTGGCAAGCCTGTTTTTTTAATGGAATGCAAGGCACCCGAAGTTGTGTTGGGTGAACAGGTGGTGCATCAAATTGCACACTACAATTTTAGCTTAGGAACAGATTATATGCTTATTACCAATGGAAAGCAACACCGCATTCTCCACTTAGATCGAGAAAAGGGAGAAATCAATTCATTGGATGAGTTTCCTGATTTTTTGGCTTTGATTGGGGATTAAGCTATT
>CAMBMC010000267.1 GCA_945868555.1 Chitinophaga pinensis
TGTTATGCATTACTGTATCTTCAAGGCCTTTTTCACGTTCACTGACAATTTTAGTAAACCCTTTGTCGCGAAGAAGTGACTCAACTTCAGCCAAGCGCCCATCCACATCGTGAACTTCGATGACCATTGATTTAATTTTTGACCAATCATTGGCTTCAATTCCTTGCAGGACCTGCCATTCTGCTCCTTCGCAGTCGATTTTCAGCAAGTCAATTTTTTCAACAGTGTGTTCAGCAATCACGGACGATAGGGTGCGTAATTTACAGTGAACTTGCTTTTTACCTTTGATTAAGAATGAAGCAATAATCCCAGAGAAAATTGGTGGAATAAACTTCATCCAACGCATGCCTGCTGGTGGATTTTTCATCGTTCCTTTCACAGCACGACCGAAGGCCTTGGGGTCTTTGTCCCACTGTTCAGGATGCAAGGTTGATAATGCTGGCGTATTCGGAAAATAGGTAAATGTTGCTTCAGATTCTTCATTGGACACACCACAAGGCAATACCACTACTCTATTTTGACCAGCTTCGGTGGCATTCATTCTCAAAGCTTCGAGGATATCTGGAATTGGTTCAAAAGCAAAGACACGAACGTTTGGTCCTTTTTGAGCCGCGCGCACACTAAAAACGCCAATGTTTGCGCCAACGTCGAATACAACATCGCCATCATTGATTTCAATTCCATTTTGCAAATAGCCATCCACGTGGTGATCCAGCATTCGCGCTTCCGGCGCACGCAAGGCATACACGCGAGTTCCGTCTGGTAGTTTTGTAGTTTTCATCTTCACCGATAAAAATACAGATTTTATTAAACGAACAATTTAATATCGTCAGAAACTTCGTTGGAATGTTAAAAACTTAGCTGAACTATTGTTTTGGCGCTTCAGGCACATCACTTTCTGGCAAAGGAGAATCATCCACTTTTGATTCGACCTTTTGTGCTTCTTGAATAGGCGCTTGAATAAGCTCTTCTGGTGTTGGGACTGTTGCTTGTGTTCGTGGTGGTGGTTGGTAACTCACAGCATCGTCCAAATCGGATACATATTGGTCTAAGGGCTGCTGTATGTCTCGTGCAGTGTCATCGATCAATGCCGTTAAATTCAGATCTTTTTTCATGTCCACACCAGACTTGCGAATTTCATTTTGCAGATCACTGGATGCATCCTTAATTTGACGCATTGTTCGGCCTAAAGTTTTCGCCAAACCGGGGATACTTTTAGAACCAAAGAACATAAGCACAAATACTAAAATCAGCAGGACCTCAGAACCAGAAATATCATTTAAAAATAGTATCATCATCTGTGAGCAAAAGTAGTAAATTCACTTAGATATTTGGATACTCCTATTTCGCTGTTTGCAGTCTTTCGATCATCCAGGTAACAGTTTTTCTCGGAACAAGTGGCAAGATCCAATTGATTGCGAAACCAAGAGGAAGTTCGTTAAAAACAATCACTTTTCCTTTTTCCATGCCATCATATCCTTTTTTCGCTGTCGAATAGGCATCTTTTGCTTTGTCGAATAGAGGACTTTCATTGAATCCTGCAGCCTTTTCAAACTCCGTTTTTACCGGTCCAGGGCAAAGTGCAGACACACGAACACCCGTACCTTTCAACTCTCGAGCAATACCCTGAGAAAATGAAACAACAAAGGCCTTCGTTGCAAAGTAGACACTTTGAAGTGGTCCAGGCATGAAACCAGCAGAGCTTGCTGTATTCAATATATATCCTCGTTGCTTTTCAACCATGGAGGGAAGCAAGAGATGTGTTAGCTCGACAAGGGCAACGATATTCAGCTGAATCATTCTTTGCTCATCCACTAAATTTCGATCCACAAACTTTCCATAGCCGCCAAGACCAGCATTGTTGAATAAGTATTCCACATAAATATCGTTCAGTTGAAGGGCAGCGACAATTCGCTGAGCAGCGCCTCCATCCATTAAATCTTCGGCAATCACCAAGACCTGTATTTTGTGTTCTGACTCCAGTTCCACTTTCAACTGATTTAATGCCTCTTCTCGCCGCGCCACAAGTACGAGATCTCTACCTTTTGCAGCGTGAATTCGAGCGAGTTCCTTTCCGATCCCACTCGAAGCACCAGTAACCAATCCTACATTTTTCATATTTTCTATTTTGCTAAAGAGTCCCATGCCATTTCAAACAGGCGATGTGTGAATTCAACATCATCCAGAACCATATTGTTCATTTTTAAAAAACGGACAGTGGTTTCAATTTGGGACGAAATTGACTTAAAAATCAACATCGCTGGAATTTGTTTGAACTGACCTTCATCAATTCCCTTATCAATCAATTCCAAGCAGAGCTGAACATAACGATGCTCAAGTTCTGTTTCCGTGCGGTAAAATGGCGATGTTTCAAATTGTCGAATGAATTCAAAGTCATTCGCATTTTCCAAGTTAAATTCAACTGCTGCCAACCAAAGGGTGTAAATACTTTCTTTGAGTGTTGCGCCTTTATACACCTGACCAACCGAATAATCAAAAAGGCGGTCTTTCACATCAAAAAACATTGCCTTAATGAGAACATCTTTGGTTGGAAAATAGTGAAAGAGGATTCCATTACTTACTTCAGCTTCACGAGCGATTCGCGCTGTCGCCGTTCCATAAAACCCATGTTCTGAAAACAGTCGCTTTGCAGTAACAATGAGTTTGGTCCGCTTATCCATTTCTTTTTTTTGACAAAGATACAAATTTATACTATTGACTGATTAGTCAGTTTTTCTTTTGAAATGGACAAATGACACTTCTTCGCTCGTTGAACTTCGAAGGACAAAAGACAAAGGACTGGCTAATTACGGGTTAATCGTTCTCACATCTTGTCCCGATTTTCGGGGTGTTTCTCACTCTGATTTGATTCGTGCGGGGTAGGCATTCAACGTAGCACTTGCTTTAGCTACTAAAACTCCATGCTGATTAAAAACCTCACCTTCCATAAAGAGGATACGTTTACCGCGTTTCATCAATTTGGAAATCCCTGTTAAACGATCATCAAGAAAAATAGGCTCAAAATAGGAAACCTTCATCTCTACCGTAGACACGATCATGCCCTCCTCACAAACAGCACTCAAAGCACCTACACCCACCACGGCATCTAAAAACCCAGCAATCAAACCTCCATGTGCAGCATTTGGTGTAGCGAGGTGTTGCGGTTGAATACTTAATGAATAATCGACAATACCCGGCTGTGTTATGTTAAATGACATTCCGATTAATCGTCCAAAGGCATTGAATTCAATGTATTTTTGAATGATCGGATGATGATTTAAATCGCTCATTATTTTATTATTGGAATAGTAGCAGGATTATCAGACAATTGAACACCGTTCTCTTTAAGTCGATTGAAAATAGACTCGTTCAACGAATAAAACACGTCTGAGTGTTGCTCTGTCTTCGTCCAAACCCTTACAACCATTAAAATACAGCCTGCGTGAACTGACTCTACACCAATGAAAGGATTCTGCTTTTGATCAATGCGTTTTTCTTCAGCCAAAACAGTTTTTACAATAGTTTTGATGAATTCTAAGTCGGTATTTAAGTCCAAATTAAAATAGCAATCAACCCTCCGTTGTGGTTGACGTGTGAAATTGATGATATTTCCATTCGCCACTGGACCATTTGGCAGAATGACTACCTTCTCATCTTCGGTATGTAAATAGGTATTGAAGATTTGAATATCTTTGACCACGCCTCGCTCCCCCAGCGCCATAATTTTGTCGTTCACTTTGAATGGTTTCAAAACCAAGATCATAACTCCACCAGCGAAATTTGAGAGTGTGCCAGAAAATGCAAGACCAATTGCCAAACCAGCAGCACCGAGAAGGGCTACAAACGAAGACATTTCTACACCAAGTTGTGAAATGGCTGAAACAACAACC
>CAMBMC010000268.1 GCA_945868555.1 Chitinophaga pinensis
GGTCCAGGAGGAGGAGCATCAATCCCTGGTATTCAAACACTCATGACCGCACGTGCAAGCTATTTCGGAACAAATGCGAATTACATTCTAGTGGCACCAACCATTCCATCGATCAACTTCAGCTCTGCAACTCCGACCTATGGACAAACGGTTACCGTTACGGCCACATGCACCAACGAAACTGCGGCTTACTTGGGTTACCGTTTTGATCATCCCATGAAATTTACACGCGTACAAATGTTCGATGATGGTGCGCACAACGATGGTGCTGCCGGGGACCATGTGTATGGTGTTGATGTACTTTTGGCAGGCATGATGATGGAATATTATGTCTATGCTGAAAATGCGAATGCTGGACTGTTTAGCCCGCAACGCGCAGAGCATGAATTCTATACCTTGATGATCACCTTGCCTGTTGCTACTGCAGGACAAGTCGTAATCAATGAGTTGATGGCGAGCAATAGCGCTACAGAAGATGATAATTATGGAGAAAGTGATGACTGGATTGAATTGTACAACACGACATCGACACCCTTAAGCGTTTCTGGTTTATACCTTTCAGATGATCCACTTTACTTGAACATGTGGCAACTTCCAGCAGGAACATTCATCGATGCGAATAATTACTTGATCATTTGGGCAGATGATGATACATCTCAATATGGATTGCATACCAACTTTAAGTTGAGCTCGAATGGAGAAACCCTTGTGTTTAGCAATGGAACAGCCTTCTTTGACGATGTAACATTTGGGATTCAATCCACTGACGTGTCTTATGCACGTTGTCCAGATGCCGGAGTATTTACCTTTGCACCACCTACATTTGCGGCATCAAACAACTGCACAGTGTCCTTGAATGAATTGGATCAGCCATTGGCGGTTTCCGTGTATCCAGTGCCAACCTTAGATGTAGTGTATGTCACTTCCCAAGAAGAGCAATTGACCTTGACCGTTGTTGACCTAAGCGGACGCCAATTGTATAAAACAAAAATGTCTGCAGGGAAAATCGAAATTCCGTCGACGACTTGGATGTCTGGATATTATCGAATTCTCTTAACGAATGAGCTGTCCGGTAAATCCACATCGATCCCAATGATGAAGCAATAAGATTTAGTTTATAGCTTGATTGAATAAAGAGTGGCTGATGTCGCTCTTTTTTTTGTTGGTTTGAGTTTAAAATTGAATGTAAATTGCAACTTTTTAAAAGAAATGTTGTTTTTGATGGTGTTAACTAGGTTGATAAAAGAGTTCAAAATGAATTCAAAATGCATGATAGAATTTTGAATTTTCGCGGATTTAGGATAATTAGAATAAATGAGAACGTCCATTAAATAAACTTGAAATGAAGTTTCAATTTGCACTGACATTGCTGTGCTGCTTATGGTTTAAAAACATATCTGCTCAAAATTTCCAGCTTGGCACTTGGAACATTCTGAACATAAGTTATTCGCACAATGAAAAATGGAGCTTTTTCGGAGAAGCTCAAATCCGCTCGTTAAAATTTTACAAGCACTTTCATTATTACGAATACAAAGGTGGAATCAACTATAGGGTGCATAAAAATGTAAAATTAACCCTAGGCGCTGGAAGTTACCAAACCTACAAGGAGGGTGGTGATTTTGTCTTGCCAAAAAATAACGACGAGTTCAGGCTCTGGCCTCAGGTTACACTTTCCCAAACATTGGGAAAATTTAAAATTGAACAACGCTATCGGGCTGAGTTTCGATTTACGACCAATGGATACCGAAACCGTTTTCGCTACAGACTAGGACTATCCTATGCTTTTGGTAAAGATCGTAAGACGTACAAACCTTTTCAAGTGAGTGCAAGCAATGAATTGTTTTTTACGACCAAAGAACCTTATTTTGAGCGAAATAGAATCTTAATTGCGTTCAACTACAAACCTACAAAATCAACAATGTTGCAACTTGGGTATTTGCATCAGTTCGATTATAAAATAAACGATGAAACAGGCCTAGATTTTTTTCAAATCGGATATTTTATCGAATTCAGTCGATTGAAAGTGCGCACTGCATTCATCGATACGGACAGCAAAGACAATTAAACCAAAAGCGTCAAGTTAAGGCCTTAAGTATCTACATTCTTTCCATTCAATAATTTATTGAACTTCGTAGCTTGGCCCCTCTTTAGAAGAACCCACATTGAATAAGCTTCGAATGAATTGATTTCAATTATATTTGATGAGAAAAATCTTATTTGGCTTAGATTTTAAGGTGGATTTAATCAACAGGTTTAGTGTTGCCATGAATAGATTTCTGGCGTGAAAAGTAGATTAAGTTGATAGCATAAAGAAGAAAAATATCATGTTAAAAGTTATTTTATATTCAGTCATTATTGTGTTTTCCTCTTCTTTGACGTTTGGTCAAAACATATCTGTAATCACATTCAATAAAACAGGATACGATCTTGATTCGGTATCGTTTAACCATCAATATTTGGGGGATATCCCTAAGGATTCTTCCCTTGTTCTTTCCAATTTGAATGAAATTGTAATGCAAGGTGATGTTCCTTTGCATCGGCCTTTCGGAAGTATTGATGGAAAAATTAGACCCTTGAATTTATTGGAATGTGGCACCAAATCCATGAAAAAGTACGAAGGTGTTTTTATGTTTGATATATTGATCTATGAAACAGGAAACGAATACCGATTGTACTGGAGGAAGCATGAGTAATTAAAGCATGAAATAAAATAGGCTACCCATCAATCAGCTGCCAACTATGGACAGACGAAAATTTATTAAACATTCCACTTTTCTTTCCATTGGAGGTCTATTCATTCCTTCTGTTTTTATGCCTTCTTGTAGAAAAGAAACCTTATTTGAAGATATAAACTATGGTGGTAAGGTGATTATTATTGGTGCTGGCGCTGCGGGTTTGTATGCTGGCTATCTTTTGAAATCCAAAGGAATTAATTTTCAAATTCTGGAAGCAAATACAAGTTATGGCGGACGTTTAGCCAAGCTGGAAGGGTTTGCCGATTTTCCAATTGACCTGGGAGCGCAATGGCTGCATGGGAAAAATAGTATTTTGGGTGACTTAATCACAAAGTCAAAGACCAAAATCACCTTAGATGACAGCAGTGAAAAATACTGGTTCAACAATCAACTGATCGACACACTCCCTAAAGACGTTCATTCTATTTTTCTAAAGGAAGAGGATGTGTCAGATCTTTCTTTTAAAGATTATGCGATTCAGCAAGGATTTAACAATGACTACAAATACATCGTGGAAAATATTGCAGGAGATTCGGGAGCTTCAGCTTCAAGTATTTCAGCGTATTGGAATATGAAAGAAGAAGAAAATTGGGTTTCTGGTGATGATGATTTTAAATTTCAAGAGACCTATTTTGACTTCATCGATCAACAAATTGCCTCAGCGGTCAATGACAAAATCACATTAAATACCGTTGTCAACAAAATTGACTATTCACAAGATGAGATCACCGTTACAGATAGCAACAATACGACGTATCTCGCCGACAAAGTCATTGTAACCGTTCCAATTTCTATTTTGAAGTCTAATGATATTCAGTTTGTTCCAACTTTACCTGCTGAGAAAACAATCGCATTTTCTAAAATTGGGATGGGTGCAGGGATGAAAGTGTTTTTGAAATTCACGAATAAATTCTATGATGAAAATATCATTGGTGGGTCTGTTTGTGCGGCCTATGCGGATGAAAGCATTGGGAAACTGACGAATGAAAATGTGCTCCTTGCCTTCATCATGGGTGAGCAAGCCGAATATTTGACTGCACTAGGAAGTGATGTTGCGATGACGAACGCCTTGCTTCAAGAATTGGATCTGATGTATAGTGGGCAAGCTACAGCATCATTCATCTCCTCTCATGTACAAAACTGGACAAC
>CAMBMC010000269.1 GCA_945868555.1 Chitinophaga pinensis
AAATGCTACGAATTGCTGAAAAAGAAGGGCAGCACAAAGGGATGTTAGTTTAAAAAATTTCATGAGATGGATATTGAATTAAGATCGTTGGATCAGTTTACTGAAGAAATACTCTACTGGTTTTCCGGCTTCATAACAGTTCAGAATGACTTGGTCGAGGTCATCACGCAAGACATCTTCAGCGTCAAATTGCGCATAAAAATACCATTGTTTATTGAAAATTAAGGGCTCGACTTCGGCTGCTTCGCGGAGTTCCTTCGGGATGATTTTATTCTTTTCGCCGATAATGTTCTTGAATGTTCGAACGAATTTTTTGTCCGTATAAGCCGCTTTAAATCCATCTAGATTTGCTGCAATGCCTTCACGAACCGTCAATAAATCGTCTTTGTCGATTTCATAAATCCCACCATAAGCGCGCACATGCTCAGGACCGAGCTCAAAATACACACCATTGACCGCCTGACTTTTCTTGCCATTTGGAGTGATGATCGCAGATACATTCATCTTGTAAGGTGTTTTATCCTTTGAAAAGCGAATGTCACGGTTGATGCGAAACACACAATCTTTGGCCTCAAGGCCCTTAAATTCGGGTTGCGTCAAGGCCAAGGTATCAATCAAATGCTGTACAAAATGACGAAATGGCTCGCGAACACTTGTTTCGTAACGTTTACGATTCAAATCGAACCAATCTTTGTTGTTATTTGGCGCAAGTTCGATGAAGAACTCTAAAAAATCAGCGGTAAAAAAGGCCATTGTTTGTCTTTGCATCAAAGTTAAGAGATTTTCTTACTAAATAAGCTCCTTTCGAGTAAGGATAAGGTCAATTCAAACACCTTGATTTCAATATAAACACTACCTTTACCGCAAAAATTTACCCTTATGAGTCATGTATCCTTTGCCAGTATTGAAAATGCAATCAAAACAGTTGACAATCTTGATGACGATGGCCTAGAACAACTTTCAGAGAAGTACGCACTTGCCCAACCGACTTTGCTTGGGTATGTGATGAGCGCTCCAGAAGAATACGAAAATGAGGATCTTGAAGGATTGAAATTGAACACCATTACCGAGGATGATATCGATGCCTTTGAAGAGCCCTATTTCGAGATGTTGGACAGCTACTTCGAGAATGATGACGAAGAAGTGCTTGAAACATTTTGTGATCAGCCAGAGCTTGCTCAATTCATGGCGATGGAAATTTCTACTGAAGATGAGGATGGAACAGCGTTGAATGATGAAACGGCGACGCAATTGTTCATTGTGATCTTGGCGATGATTACATTGATGAATCGCGCGATTGTTGCTGCATAAGACTCCATTTCCTGCCTGAACACGGTGCCATTTTAAGTAATCTACTCTTCACAGTGAGCACAATGAAAACACCCGAAGAAATCGTTTCTACCATGTTGGAAAACGATGCATTTAGCCAGTGGTTGGATGTGAATGTAGAATTTATTGGTCTTGGTACGTGCACACTTCGTGCAAGCATTCATGGACAAATGTTGAATGGATTCAATATTTTACACGGCGGCATCAGCTATTCACTGGCCGATTCGGCCCTGGCCTTTGCCTCAAACTCCTACGGATATAAATGTGTCAGCATAGACACCTCAATTTCTCACCTTCGCCCTGCGGTTGTTGGAGACACCCTCATTGCGACAGCGATTGAACGTCATCGCGGCAAAACGGTGGGCATTTATGAGGTGACGGTCACCAATCAAGATGGAAAAAACATCGCTCTTTTTAAAGGAACGGTGCACATTTCAAAAGATGTTTGGTAAGGACTAATATTTCCTTTTTATACCCCAAATAATTCTATGTACGCATAGAATATTTCCCTACATTTATGGCTCTAAAAGAGTGCTTAAATGTCCAAACACCCCGAACAATTGGTTGATTTTGTCGTGCGTCATGCTTGGCATCGACTCTCGCGCATGTACAATCAAAAAGCAGCGGAGCACGACATCACCATGTCGATTGGATTTATCTTGATGAGCATCGACAAAGAGGGCACACCAAGTACCTCCTTGGGTCCGCGCATGGGCATGGAACCGACTTCCTTATCCCGCACCTTGAAAACCATGGAGGAACGAGGGTTTATCGTCAGGCAGGAAAGTGGAGATGACAAGCGAAAGGTGTTGATTTTCCTCACCTTTGAGGGAGTCGAAAAGCGTCGTGAGGTGCGCAACTTCGTGGTCGGATTCAACGATCAATTGACAAAACGCGTGAGCGAGAAGAAATTGGCTGTTTTCTATGAAGTTTTCGGTGCCATAGATGAAGTGATTGAACAAGAATTAAAGAAAGATTAACCATGAATAGACACATTCAAAAAGTTGCCGTCCTCGGTTCAGGCGTAATGGGATCGCGCATTGCCTGTCATTTTGCCAATGTCGGTTGCGAAGTGCTGCTGCTCGATATTGTCCCACGAGAGCTATCAAGCGCAGAAGAAAAAAAGGGATTGTCGTTGGCAGATCAGTCCGTTCGCAATCGAATTGTAAATGATTCATTGAACGCGGCATTGATCTCCAACCCATCACCAATTTACCGAAAGTCTTTTGCGAACCGCATTAAAACAGGAAATTTTGAGGATGACATGTCGGCAATTTTAGGTTGCGATTGGATCATTGAGGTTGTGGTGGAACGTTTGGATATTAAAAAACAAGTCTTTGATCAGGTCGAAAAATTCCGAAAGCCAGGAACAATCATTACCTCCAACACTTCCGGAATTCCTATTCATTCGATGCTCGAAGGGCGCAGTGAAGATTTTAAAGCGCATTTCTGTGGAAGTCATTTTTTCAATCCTCCACGCTACCTTCAATTACTGGAAATCATCCCTACTCCAGAAACAAAACAGGACGTGATTGATTTCCTGATGGGATATGGTTCAAAAATTCTCGGTAAAAAAACCGTTTTGTGCAAAGACACGAATGCATTCATTGCCAATAGAGTCGGTGTATATGCCATTATGGCGCTTTTTCATGCATTGCGTGAAATGAACCTAAGCGTCGAGGAAGTGGATAAATTGACAGGTCCAGTGTTGGGCAGGCCAAAATCGGCGACCTTTAGAACCTGCGATGTTGTCGGACTGGACACCCTTGTTCATGTGGCCAATGGCTTGAAAGCGAATTGTCAGGATGACGAAGAACACGAGCTTTTTGAGTTGCCAGATTACATTACGAAGATGGTCGAAAACAATTGGCTTGGATCAAAGACTGGCCAGGGATTCTACAAGAAAGTCAAGCACGCCGATGGGTCAAGTGAAATCCTCGTTTTAGACCTCAATACCCTTGAATACAGAGCATCCAACAAGGTGAAATTTCCAACACTGGAAATGGCAAAACCTATAGAAGATGTGAAGCAGCGCACCAAAATGCTATTTATGGGGATGGACAAGGCCGGTGAATTTTACCGTAAGTTGTTTGGAGGTTTGTTGGCCTATGTGACCAACCGACTTCCTGAGATCACGGATGATCTCTACAAAATTGACGATGCCTTGAAGGCAGGTTTTGGTTGGGAACTTGGTCCATTCGAAACCTGGGACCTCATCGGGTTTGATCAAGGATTGAAGATGATAGAAGCGGCAAATCGCAAACCAGCCGCATGGATTGCAGAGATGAAATCGTCGGGTTCAACTGCATTTTACAAACTTGAAAATGGAAGCAAACAGTACTACGATGTCGGGTCCAAGTCCTATAAAACAATCCCTGGAACAGAGGAATTGGTGATTTTGGAGGCATTACGTAGTGAAAACAAGATTTGGGGAAATGCGGATACCACAGTCGTTCACCTTGGCGATGGCATTCTGAACCTCGAATTCCATACAAAAATGAACACCATTGGCGGAGGGGTGATCGAAGGAATCAACAAAGCAATTGACCTCGCT
>CAMBMC010000270.1 GCA_945868555.1 Chitinophaga pinensis
ACCGCATTGTCGGAAAATTCGGAATAGTCATCTTCTTGCAATTTTATGGATTGCAAGTGTACATTGTAGATGCGGAATGTGTCTTGATTTTTGATAATATCTACATAAATGCAATAGTTAAAATCTCGGTCCCCCTGCGTGGAAAACATCACATCTCCTCTGGCAATCATTCTATATTTCGACAAGATCACAACCCCAAAATTCTGCCTTCCACGCAACTTATGGGCATAGCGTTCATGAAAATCCTTCGTCTCAAGCAATTTCAACAATGAATCTCTGGTTGAAAAGTTGGTTGGACGGTCTTGGTGGTAAAACTCTTGAAAACAAATGATATCCGGAGCTTGTGATGCAATGTACGAGAAGATGGAATCCTTGTTTTTGTTGCGTTGTTCCATGTCGTTATTGTACAAATCAAACAAGCGCACGTTGTAGCTCATCACATGGAGAATTTTTTCTTCCGCAGGCAACTCACTTTCATTGTAACCCAGTGTAAACATCCTGAAATGAAGTTTGCCGCCAATCAACAAGACCAAAACAATGAGAATGACCATACGTGACTTCGCAAAAATCCAAACCACCAAGGCTAGGAGTGTGCACACCAAAATTATCGGGTATGCCAATCCAAAGAAGGGTAAGATTTTTAGGGTATTCGGGTGGACGAAGGGTGTCAAATAAGCCAAGAGCAATCCACACAGACACATGAGCGTCAGTATTTTAAATAGTGTAGATAAACGTAGAAGTTTTGACATCGATTACTTCTTACTTTGGGTAAATAGAAAATCCTTTTCTGCCTTAGTCAATGAGTCATAGCCTGAGCGCGAAATCTTGTCCAAGATAGCGTCGATTTTCGCTTGCTTTTGTTTCGCTTCAAGGTTGTACTCTTCATCCGTTTTGAATTGTGCGGTACGTCCACCTTTCTTGGCTTTCATGTTCGGGTTCTTGCGAAATAGTCCTTTGAACCAATCGCTTAAGGGTTTAAAGATCATAATGACATTGGATTTGCTGTGAATGTTTTGTACGGAAAGTGCGCCGATGATTGCTCCACCAATATGGGCGAAGTGCGCTGTATTACTGCTTTTTAAGCTATCTACGTTTAATGAAAACAAGTCCAACAAGACAAAGACAGCGGCAAGGACAATGATGCGCACTGGAACAACCCCAAACAGCATGACCTTTAAATTTGGCCGATAGAATGCCAAGGCAACGAATACTGCCATGATGGCTCCCGATGCACCTACAACAAAATGTCCAGTTGGAACGCCAGGCAAGAGGTGAGAGGTAATTTCCAAAATCCCACCAAAAATCCCTCCCAATAGGTAGGTGTTCAATAAACGTTTTCCGTCAAACAAGGATTCAAACATTCGCCCCGAGAAGTACAGGAAAAGCATATTGAATAAGAAGTGAAAGAAATCGTAATGTGAAAATATGGATGTCAGTATGCCCCACGGATGCAGAAAAAAGGAGGGGAGCTGAACATCTAAGGAAAAAATCAAATGCAACACATCGTTCACCTCATTTTCTGATTCACCCGTTGCGAGTCCGCTAACTACCGAAAGGATTTTAATCAGAAGGAACACCGCCGCATTGACCATAATCAAGCGAATGGTCATTCCGCCATGAGCATATTGGTATTTCAGATCATCAATAAAAGTGCGTTCGTTCTGCATCAGTAAAAATTTGAACGGTCTGTTTTACGCCAAATCAATACAAGGATGACTCCCACAATCGCACCGCCTACATGGGCAAGGTGAGCAATCTGATCATTTGAATTGAAACTGTTGTACACTTCAAAAATGAAATAGGCGCCAATCAGGTATTTGGCTTTGATTGGGATGGGAGGGAAGAGCAACATCAGTTGAGTGTTCGGGAACAATACGCCAAAAGCGGCAAGCACTCCAAACAAAGCACCAGATGCACCAACCATTGGTGTTTGAATCATTCTAAAGTACTTATTGACGACGTCAGCCCCACCTTTATTCATCATTTCATTCTCTAAGTTGGTCGTCGCATCCAAGGGGAAATTGTTGATTAAGATGTTGTCCATGGTGGATATGTCATACCCCAAGGAGACAAGTTGATTTTTTAATTCCATGATTTCCCAAACGCCAATCGCATTGTAAAGTGCAAATGCACCGATTCCACAAGCAAAGTAAAAAAGAAAAAAACGTTTTGGTCCCCACAGACGCTCGAGATGAGCACCAAACATAACGAGCAATAACATGTTAAAAATGATATGCAAAAAGTCATTTAAACTGTGCATAAACATGTATGTAATCATTTGGAAGGGCTGAAACAAGGGCGAATTGATGTAATGCGCACCAAGAAGCCCAGTGTAATCGTTTCCTTGTTGTGCCAAAATAAGCACGACGATAAACACCGTAATGTTCAACAATAAAATGTTTTTCGTTACTTGAGGGATGTTATTTAAAAAGTTCATTTCTAAAATCTATTGGATATTTCGTCTAAAGTCAAAGTTTGCATAATCTTTTTACCAGAAGGGCTTAGTGCATGTTCTGGACAGGCAAAAAGCAATTCAATAAACTGCTCCGCGGATGCTCCTGAAAGCTGGTGTTTTTTCTTTCCTGCTGCAGCGGCTACTGAGCGAACAATTAAATGTGCAATGTCACCTTTGTCGATGGTTTTGTATGCAATTTCTTCCAGGATTAAATCGATGCATGCCAGTATTGTTTCCTGCTCCAATACCGAGGGCACAGCAGAAATTAGTAAGGTGTCGTCTTTCATTTCCCATTGAAAGCCCAATCGATGGAGCATTTGTTGTTGTTCTTCCCAAGCGCTAAATTCCTCTTTGCTTACATTTTTTTCTACCGGGAACAAAAGAGATTGAGATTCTATTGGATTGGAAATAAATCTATTGAATAGTTCATCATAAACCATTCGTTCAAATGCCCTTTGAATATCAATCATCAACAATCCCGAACGACAGGTGGTGATTAAGTATTTATCTTTGATCAAAGATTCTTTCGATTCGTGCGTTTCTTCTTCCGACTCGATCAATAAACCTTGCTCATTTTTCACTTCATCTTCAATGGAATAAAAATTCTCCCAATCTTGTGGGCTTGCCGTGTTGTTTCCGAATCCTTGTGCACGAACAGCTTTAGTAAATCCATTGCCTGATCCTTTTCCGCTGTTCGACTGAAAAGGGTTGTACATTGGATTGACTTTTATTTCTGGTTCAACAATAGGCTGATTCTTCATGGAATAAGGCAAGTCGAAACTTGTTTCCTGATCAAAATCAAGCGTTGGCATGACATTGTGTTTCCCCAACGTTTGCTTTATTGCGCTGAGTATAATCATGTAAATGTGCTTGTCTTCCTCAAACTTAATTTCGGTTTTTGTTGGATGCACATTCACATCGATCTTCTTAGGATCAATCGTTAAATATAAAAAGTAGCCCGGGAAATTTTTCGGGGCCAAGAGTCCCTCGAACGCCTTGCTTACAGCATGTCCCAAGTAATGGTCTCTAAAGTATCGGTCATTCACAAAAAGATATTGTTCTCCGCGTGACTTACGTGCAAATTGAGGCTTCAAAACATAACCTGCTAAAGTAACAATGTCTGTTTTCTCCTCAACAGGAACAAGCTTGTCGTTGGCTCCTTTGCCTAAAATGTCTGAAATCCTCTTACGCAATCCTCCTTGATGTAACTGATATATCTCAACATCATTGTGAATCAGTGTAAAACTTAAATTCGGATGTGCCAAGACCACCCGCTCAAATTCCTCGCGAATGTGGTTAAATTCCACATTGTCAGATTTCAAGAAGTTGCGACGCGCTGGAACATTAAAGAATAAATTCTTTACATCGAACGTAGTTCCAAGCGGACAAACGCAGGCATCGTTCGATTTGATTTTCGT
>CAMBMC010000271.1 GCA_945868555.1 Chitinophaga pinensis
ATTGAACGCACCTTCAAAGTGGTAATTCAATAAATCATCGCAATAACGTCATAATTACAAGTAAAGGAGGCCCAAGGGTCTCCTTTCTTTTTGCGACTTACACATAACTCAGTATTTTTTCCTATCTTGTCACAACAAAATCTTATGAAAATGCAAAAAATTCTACTATTTACCGCAACACTATTCCTTAGCGGAATCGTTGCTTTCGGTCAATGTGCCAACTCGGGTTCGACCTTTGGTTTTGCCACTGCGCCTTCTATTCCTGGCACAACGCAACAAATCACAACCTGTAACTTCTATGGTGAAGCTGCCACGGTTGACGGATTTTTATCCTCAATGATGTACACCTTGAACATCGCTGACGGTGGATTTGTCACTGTGTTTGATGCTACCCTTACAGCCGTTGGTTCGGGGTCCGTGCCATATACATTCATGCCGCCTGCAGATGGAACCTATTACCTTCAGTGGAACGGTGTAGGATGTACGGATGACTTTAACTGCCACACCACATCCGTTGCTTGTATTGGTTTTGCGGCGGCATGTACAAACCCTGTATTGGCAGGCGCAACAACTGCAACTGTAGTTACGGCATGTGATGGCGCTCCATTTACAGTGTCATTGGCTGGTGCCGCCGCAGGATCTGGATTGACCTACCAATGGCAATCATCCACAAACGGAAGCACTTGGGCAGATATCGCAGGTGCAACAGGATCTACAGCTTCAGTTTCCCAAACAATGTTGATGTACTATCGTTGTATTGTTTCATGTTCTGCTGGTTCAACAGCGAATTCTACAGCTTTAATGGTTGATATGGGACAGTGTGTGACCATGACGAATGGTTCCGTAACTGCTTGCTCAGGTAACTTCTTCGACAGTGGTGGCCCAACAGGTAACTACCAAAATTTTGAAAACTATACGTTTACAATCACTCCTTCGACTCCAGGATCACTTCTTCAAGTGAACTTCACAGCATTCAACATAGAAAATTTCTGGGAAGTAATGTCTGTGTATAACGGGAACAGCACTGCGGCACCTTTGATGGGACAGTTCGACACAAACCCAGGATCAATTACTTCTGGCGCTGCTGACGGTAGCTTGACATTTGTTTTTACTTCTGATGGCTCTGTGTCTTACAGTGGTTGGGCTGCAACACTTTCTTGTATTGTACCTCCTGCAAATGACCTTCCTTGTAATGCAATCCTTCTTCCAGTTGATGGTACAGTGGGTACATACAACAATGGTGGTGCAAGTGTTGACGCTTCTGAAATCTTGATCGCTCCTGCAACAACGGGTTACAACGAAACAGACGGTTGGGGTGAATCAACTTTGAGCTTTACAACATGGTTTAAGTTTGTTGCACCAGCATCAGGAAATATTACACTTGACTGCACAGGTAATTCATTTGATGGACAAATTGCGATGTATAGCGCAACAACTTGTGGCAACTACAACACTTACACATTTGTAGCGGGTAACGACAATGCTATGGACCTTACTTCACCTGCACCGAAATTCACAACATGTGGATTGACGCCTGGTGCTACGTATTATTTGATGTACGATTCACAAAGCACACTTTCTTCAGGTGAATTCAAAATTGCTTTGTCACCGTTGGCAGTGACTGCTGGTACAACAACCAATGTTTTGGATGTATGTAGTGGTGAAGAGGTAAATTTATTTGATGGAATTAGCGGAAACGACACTGGTGGTGTTTGGTACGAAATGACACCAACCGTAAACCTTGATGGTTCTGACTTCAGCTCTGCTGGTCTTGCATATACAACATTCGACTTCGAATACATTGTCACTGTCGGTTGTGCTGCAGATACATCAATGGCTCAAGTACACATCTTCGGCCCTTCATTGGCTGGTGGAAATGGAACATTGGAAGTATGTCGCAACGAGAACTTTAACCTTCTTGATGGATTAAATGGTACAGTTGACTTGGGCGGTACTTGGTACAATCCTTCAAATGTGGCCATCGTTGGAAACATGTACACATCTAGTAATATCCCTGGTCAGTATAACTTCGATTACATCGCAAACAATGGTGTGTGTCCTAACGATACAGCAAACGTTTTGGTGAATGTTTTGAACTGTGATGCCAATGGAATCGATGAGAATGTATTGGTTGAGATGACGGTTTATCCGAACCCGACAGCTGGTGTGTTGTTCATCAACAACGAAGCAAGTGCTGAAATGTACAGCTACATGGTGACAGACTTGAATGGCCGCACTGTTGTTCGTGAATTGAATGGTGTTGCAGGGTCGAAAGTAACAGAAGTAAACCTTCGCAACTTGAATCCTGGAATGTACCTTGTTCGCGTGTACAACGCATCAGGCGAGCGAACATTTAGAGTGATCATGAACTAAACAAGTTCTAAAAATACCTAAAGGGTCCAGCTTCGGTTGGACCCTTTTTTTGCCACTACTTTTGGCGACAATTTCCTATCTTCGTAAAAAACGTACCCCATGTTAGCACCTTTCAACCTCCAGAAATGGATCGATGAGAACCGTGATCTTCTCAAGCCACCTGTATCGAACAAAAACCTCTATGTTGAAGCCGGAGATTTTATCGTCATGATTGTTGGTGGACCAAACGCGCGAAAGGATTTCCATTACAACGAAAGTGAAGAGCTCTTCTACCAAATCGAAGGAGATATCACGGTGCGTGTGCAAGAAGATGGCAAAGCGCGAGACATCGTTATTCACGAAGGCGATATATTCCTCTTACCTGGAAATACCCCCCACTCTCCCATGCGGGGACCAAATACAGTAGGACTTGTGATTGAACGCGTTCGCAAAGGAACTGACCTAGTCGATGGCTTGATGTGGTTCTGCGAAAAGTGCAACAATAAACTCAAAGAATACCGTTTTCCATTGAGCAATATCGAAAATGACTTTATCCCGAGATTTAAAGAATTCTATAGCTCTGAAGACATGAGAACCTGCAAGAAATGCGGTCATGTGATGGAGACAGATTCGCGATTCGTTTAAGCTAACGAAGCAGGTTTACGTGTCCCGTCAATTGGAATTCTTCATCTGATTCATTCCAATACCTCAACTTCCATGTGTATGTTCCATCCTGACACGGATAACCCTTGTAACTTCCGTCCCAGTAGTCGTTGACATCGTCCATGGTGAAAATCAATTCACCCCAACGGTCGAAAATCAAAAGTTCCAATGCTGAAATGTTCGACGCAACGATGTGAAATGCTTGATTGAACTCATTGCCATCAGGGGTAAAGGTATTCGGCACAAAAATCATTGGGTCAAAATGAATGGTCACATCATCTTGTGCAGAACAGCCATTGGCATCCGTGTAAGCCACCGTATAGGTCGTTGTTTGATTCGGAGTGGCGATGGGTGCAATGCACACCACACAGCTCAGATTTTCAGCCGGTGACCAAATGTATGACCCACTTGTTGTGCTTGTGGCTGACAACTGCACCGCATCACCATACATCGCAAACACATCTGGATTTGTTTGAATAAAGGGTTGAGGAAACAAATCCACGAACACACTGTCCGAATCCGTACATCCCGTCGCATCCGTTCCAAGCACCGTATACACCGTCGGACTCGTTGGTGTAGCAATTGTTTGGGAAGTAAACGCGCTGCTCAGAGTATTCGAAGGCGACCACACGTACGAAACTCCTCCTGCGGCCCAGATTAGCGCCGATTCACCCGGACATACAATCGTGTCATTTCCGGCGGTAATCGTCGCTGAAATAACATCCACAAATACACTATCCGTAACAACACCACAGGCATTGATGAAATCGCAGTAATAGGTGAAATCAGCAGCGGGTGAAACCGTCACCAAGGGCCCTGTAACCGGGGTAATAGCAACTGCTGGACTCCAAACGTA
>CAMBMC010000272.1 GCA_945868555.1 Chitinophaga pinensis
GACATAGTCGAAGGTGCTCAAAAAAGGAATCCCTTTAAATCCCGCTGCGGTAAAGGACAGTGTTTTTGCCCGTGTACTGTTCGAAAGTTTGTTTGAGATTTGCCCACCAATTTGAATTTCCCCTTGGATCGGGTTTATTTCTCCATTGAGACTGCGCAAAAAGGTTGATTTACCAATTCCATTTTTCACAATGATCACATAGACGTTGCCTGTTTCTAAGCACATGTTGTCGATCTCAAGTAACGGGGAGGTATACCCAATTGTTGTGTCTTTAAATTCAATCATTTCATGCGTTTTAAAATGATGAAAACGACAATTGGTGCACCGAGTAAAGAGGTGAAGACATTGATGGGTAAAATCACAGTGCTTTCGAGTAGCTGAATGAGTATATCGCCAAAAAGGATGAAAGATGCACCAATCAAAAGGTTGGCAGGTAAAAGTATCCGATGATTTTGGGTGCGAAAAATAAGCCGTGAAACATTCGGGACAGCCAAACCAACAAAGGCGATAGGTCCACAGAATGCGGTGATTAATCCAGTGAAAAGTGCCGTCACTGCGATGCACGAGATCCGTACTATCTTGATGTTCAGTCCGAGCTGTTGCGCCTCTTGTTCACCCAGAAGTAGTGCGTTCAAGGGCTTGACCAATAGGACTAAAAGAAATAATGAGGGCAGATAAATGGACAAAAGCAAAGTCAAGTCGGAGAATTGCACGTTTTGTAGCGATCCCATGGTCCACATGGCAAAGGATTTCAATTCACCCGCAGCACTTGTCGCTTCCAAAATGTTGATCAAGGATCCTGTAAAACTGCCTAACATAAGTCCTACCAGCAACAAGGAGACGGATGAGCGAATGAAGAAGGAGAAGAACAGAATAATGCCGCCAAATACCAGGGCACCTGTGAATGCGCCACCAACAAGTCCCATGTTGGATTGAAGGAAAGGAATTCCTGTCATGGTGCAAAGTGCCACAAACAAGCTAGAACCTGAACTAATGCCCAATACATAAGGTCCTGCGAGTGGATTGTTGAATAGCGTTTGCATGATCATCCCTGCAACAGCCAATCCACCGCCGGCAATCAATGCGGTGATCATTCGTGGGATTCTAAATTCGCGTGCAATAATTTCGTGGGTTGAATTTCCTCCCTCAATGATCGCCGTCCAAAATTGACCAATCCCAATGCCCAATTGTCCAGCGTTTAAATGCCAGATACAAAGTGCAAGCATGACAACGTTTAACCCAGAAAAGAGAACAAAATTCTTCGGCATTACTGAAGTTGTTTGTAATAGTTTAAGTGCCCTTTAAGGCCCAATTCGGGGTGAAAGATACGGATGAAATCGGAAAGAACTTTATCGGGTTCTACGATGCTCATTTCCCAGAATCGATTCATGCTGTGCGAATAGCAATAGACGTTCTTCTTTTTCACGGCAGATAAATACCTGTAGCGGGAATCGCGTTTTAACAGTTCAATTAGAGAGGGTGTCCCAGGATCAATCCAAAAAGCTGTGTTTTTTTCTTTGGTCAAAATATCTTGCATCGTACGTTCAATGCTGCCCCTGCCTTTGGTCTTTTTTTGGCTATAATTTGCCCCTGCATCGTGCATCAATATCGCTCCAAAACTCTCTCCTGCGGGTGTAAACCAAATGTCACCAATGAGGTTTCCACTAAAAACACGAGGTTGATTTTTTGATTTTTTCGCAAGTATACAAAGTGCGAGGTAATGCTTTTCTATTTTGGCAAAATAGTCTTTTGCTTGTTGCTCTTTTCCGGTCAAATAACCAAAGAATAGAAGCCATTCAGCCTTCCCCAATGGATGTGATTCTTTCCAATCAAAATTTGGTATGCAGAGAATACCAAGCTTTTGAAGTTGTGCTTCTTTCGGATAGCCACTGCCAAATCCCCCGCTGTACATGAGTACGTCAGCTTTTGTTGCGACAATCGATTCGACTGGAATTCCATTGTCCGTGCCTAAACTCTGCGCCTTCCCTTTAGAAATGCGCTTGCGAAGGGCTTTGTTGAAGACATACACCTCATTTGGCACACCGCGAATGAGTTCGATTTCATGTAAAACAGAAAGCATTCCGATATGTGTTCCACTCAAAGCAATGATTCCTTTGATCGGCACCTGAATGAACGTTGCATTCTTAGGGCATCCTTTATTTGTTTTGCCCAAGAAATATTGATGATGAATGTTGACATCAGGTTCATGAATGTTGACAATCGTTCCTGATTTTTTTTCGTGAATATCAATGCACTTGGCGTAATTTATATTTGATTTTGCCTCATTTTTTTTTGGGGAACCACCGTTTTTCGATCCACACGAGGCAAGAACTAGGGCAATGAAAAGAAAAGATAGACAACGCGGCATGAGACAAAGGTTCAAAAAAAAAGCCTGCAATGCAGGCTTTCCAAACTATTTTTTTGTGGCTTATTCGCCAACAACATCAAATTTGAATGTAGGTTTTACACCTTTATACAAACTCGCTTCAGCTTCAAATGTTCCAACCTCACGGATTGGCTCATCTTTAATCTTAAGCGACTTTCTGTCGATGTCAAATCCTGCTTTCTTCAATGCTTCAGCCAATTGAACAGTATTCACAGATCCGAAGATCTTACCGTTTTCACCAGCTTTGGTAGAGATAGTAACAGATGTAGCTTCCAATTTGGCAGCAACTTCTTGCGCCTCAGCCAACATTTTTGTTTCCTTGTGCGCTTTTTGCTTCATGATTTCAGCGTGCGCCTTTTTTGCAGATGCTGTTGCAAGCACCGCGTATCCTTGCGGGATTAAGAAATTGCGACCGTATCCAGGTTTAACTGTTACAGTTTCATTCGCGAATCCGAGCTTATCTACGTTCTTCTTTAGAATTAATTCCATGGTAACTTAATTTCGTGTTCAACAAACAATTTACTTAAGCATATCGCCAACATATGGCATGATTGCGATGTGACGTGCACGCTTAATCGCTTTGTTGACTCTTTTTTGATACTTAGCCGATGTTCCAGTGATTCTGCGTGGAAGGATTTTTCCTTGCTCATTAACGAGCTTCAAAAGGAAGGATGCATCCTTGTAATCGATAAATTTGATTCCGCTTTTCTTGAAACGGCAGTATTTGTCTTTTCTGATTTCGATGTTGATCGGTGTCAGATATCTGATATCGTTTGACATGTTCTTTTTCGTTTAAGAGTGATTAATTAAGCCTCGGCTTCTACAGTTTTTTTCTGTCCAGCCTTAATGCGGCGCTTCTCTGCATATGCCACGTGATCCTTGTCCATTTTGACAGTTAAGAATCGTAAAATACGCTCGTCGCGCTTCATGCTTAGTTCGAGCCCAGCAACGCTGTTGCCTTCTCCGTCAAATTCAATGAGGAAGTAGAAACCAGTCGATTTTTTCTGGATTGGATACGCCAATTTGCGCAATCCCCAGCTTTCAGAATGATTTACTTTTCCACCCATTGATTTGATTTCGCTCTCGAATTTCTGCACTGCTTCCTTTGCCTGATCGTCAGACAAAACGGGAGTTAAGATGAAAACAGTTTCGTAAGAATTCATGATAGAAATGATTAATGAATAAAAATTTTAAGGGTGCAAAGATAGCCAATTATTCAGAAAATACTAGTGGAGCTGTGAAAAAAATCAACTTTTTATCTCTTAGTCTACCTTTCGATTTGAGAATAGAGTAAAAAATCAAGGTTTTCATCCATTTTTTGAACGCTATTTTGGACGGGCAATCGTCGAAGATTTACTACCTTTGCAACCGTTATTCAATACAAATTTAATAGTTTCTTCACGATGGTTTTCGATTTAGACATGATCAAGAAGGTGTATGCAGCATATCCAG
>CAMBMC010000273.1 GCA_945868555.1 Chitinophaga pinensis
ATCTTGCCATTATTTAGCTTCAGTGGATTATTCAATTGTTTTCCTAAGCCGTAAGACACAGCAAAAATTCCAGCGCGCGTGCCAAAGGAAAGTCCAAATCCAAACCCAAAGGGTACATCGTTGTAATACGTGGTTGATCTATTTTCGTAAATCGCTTGATCAAAAAAGGCGAAAACATTGGAGTTTTTGTCGAGTAGAAATCGATATTCTAGCGATAAGATGGAACGCGTAGTTGCGTACAATTCTTCCTCATTGAATCCCCGCAGCGATTGTTGTCCTCCAAATCGAAACACCTCGTTTTGAAAAATTTCTCCCGCATAGTAGAATTCAAAGAGTGTATTTAGGTGCAATACGTGTCGCTTTGCCAAAGGAAAAAACCATTCTGCAGCGAATGAACCACGAAACGCGTTAGATTTTACCACTTCTGCACTATCGTTTAACAGGCTTTTTCGTCCACCGACAGCTCCTTCTAGGTTAAAGGAATATCCTCTCGATGGGTTGGGAATGTAATCCATTTTCCTGCGATTGAGCGATACCCCATAATTATTGGTTTGCAAGGAGGATAAGTTTGAGAAATTAGGGTTTCCCGTGCTTCCGCCAAGTAAAGAGGAGGTGGCATTCTGATAAAACACTTTAAACGTGGTTCCGTTTCGCAGCATATATTGAATGCCTAGTAATGCTTTAACTTCCAAAAAGGAGGAATCGCGTTTGTAGAGCTGAAAACGGACATCTGTCCCGATTGGTGTAGAGAAAAGAAAAGGGAGATTGAGTCGAATCGCAATGGATTGGGTTTTTACCCGGATACTTCGCCAATTTAATGCAAGCAATTCACCTCGTTTAAGCGCGTTTAAGAGCTTTAGATCCAAATCTCCAGTGACACCAACTCTTCCTGATATTGGATCGGGCTGTAGCCCCAAAACGCCATTCACGGAACTTAGGGGTTCTGTATTTAGGTACAGAAACAACTCAGCGCCCTCTTTCGTAAAGAAAACTGCCGATGGCTTGATGATTTTAATGTAGGGCACCTGTCCTATTTTTCTGTCGAGATCACGCACCAATTCCTCATTGAAAAGATCGCCAACATGAATTCCGATGAGGTTTGAAATGAATTTCGAGGAAACGGAGCTGTCGCCTTTGATATGGATTTCTTTCCACGTCACGAGAGGTCCTTTGTCCACAAGCAATTGCGCATCTAGCTTTCCCTTTTCAATCGAAATAGAGGCGAGCGATAGACGGACAAATGGATAACCAGTAGATAGAATTTCGGATTGTACATCTGCCATCAATCTAGAAATTTCGGAGGGCAAGAAGGGCATTGAAACAATACTACGTTCGCGAAGTGCCGTATTTTTAATATACCGTCGGTCCGCAGATGAAATATGTATGGTGGCCTCTTCAAACTTTTGCCCAAGATGAAAAAGTACCGTGGCATTCTTGTCATGAAAGGAAATGCTGTCGCAAGAGGAGAGTAGGTAACCTTTAGAGATGGCTGTTTGCTGAAATTGGCTGAGGTAACTGAGGAGTGAAAGGCTGTCTTTGAATGTTGTTTTTGGTTGTTTACTAACAGTTGCCTGCTCGGTCCCAATCCACGTGATTTGCCATGACCCCTGACCAAAAGCAACAGTATGAAGGCATAAAATGACCAAAAACAACTTTTTTTTCATGTCGTTTGTAACATTAAAAAATGATTTGCGTATTAAATGGCAAATGTGAATAATTATTTTGCACGTAAGCGGTTAAAATATTTTATTTTCGCAATTGAACAACAAACAAACAAAGCAACAACAAACTAAAACAGTAACCATGAAAAAATTATTGACTTTGACGCTAGCAGGAATTGTATTATCGTTTGCTTTAGCAGCGTGCAAATCTACAAGCGGTAGTGGTTGCGATGCATACGGTAAACTAGACCAGACGACAAACTCGGATCTTGCAAGTAAGTAATCGTTTCCAGAAGAAATAAAAAAAGGGTGCCAATGAGCACCCTTTTTTATTGAATAATATTTAAAAAGGTTTCCCTTGTAAGACCGTAATTATTAAATCACTATTTATTGATGTACGTTACCTCTTGTACTAAAGTGTAGTTACTTGGAAATGCTGGAACCAAAACATAATTTTCAGTGTATAGTGTATCTTTACAATCTGGACACTGAGTGACATCAATTTTGAAAAGAACAGTTTGTGACGCAGCGTCTATCGTAACATTTCGTTCAAAAGAGGCATTACATGTTGAATATACTGGGAAACAAAGTCCTGTATATTGCGTGAAATCTATTGGCGCTCTGCCGCTACCAGACATGCTCACTTCCATGGCATTACTGTATTTATGATTTGCATCTATAATAAAATCAATACCCATATTGCCAGTCATGAATCCACTGCTTGGGTAGAAAACCACATCGGAAATAATTAAACCATTGTCAATAGTGTCTTTGTTTATGACACATTTTTTCTTACACGATGAAAGAGAAATGGCAACAAACATGAAGGAAAGGACCAAGAAAGAGGTGCTGCGTAGCATAACTGTAGTATTTATTTGCTTGTAATTGTTGGTAAATATAAACCTTTTTTTAAAAACTTTTATTTCTTTCTCAAAACGAAATTTTGTCCAAGGTATACGCGACGTACTTGTTCATCGGCCGCTAATTCTTCTGCTGTTCCCGATTTTAAGATGCTTCCTTCAAAAAGTAAATAGGCCCGATCTGTAATTGACAGCGTTTCTTGAACATTGTGATCTGTAATCAAAATTCCAATGTTGCGCTTACGCAGTTCGGATACAATGCTCTGTATGTCTTCAACTGCGATTGGATCAACACCTGCAAAAGGTTCGTCCAATAAAACAAACTTTGGATTTGTTGCCAGTGCCCGAGCAATCTCAGTGCGTCGTTTTTCACCACCCGACAAGCGGTTTCCAAGATTTTTGCGCACGTGGGTCAGGTGAAATTCCTCCAATAACGATTCCAACTTTTCCTTTCGCTGAACTTTGGTCATATCTGTCATTTCCAAAATAGCCATGATGTTGTCCTCAACACTCAACTTTCGAAACACGGAAACTTCTTGAGGCAAATAGCCAATGCCAAGCTGTGAGCGACGATACATCGGGAATTGGGTGATATCGGTTTCGTCCAAATAAACGGATCCAGAATCCGGCTTAACCAATCCTACAATCATATAAAACGAGGTGGTTTTTCCAGCGCCATTTGGACCTAAAAGTCCAACAATTTCTCCTTGATTCACTTCAATCGAAACGCCCTTAACGACATCCCGACCTTTATAGGTTTTACAGATATTGCTTGTATGTAACTTCACTGGATAAAGTTAAAAATTAAATGACCACCGCGCACGTACACCAAAAGGACTCATCCCAGGATCTAGATGTGTGGCTCTGTAAACCAAATCGACACGGAAAAACTGGAAGATATTTTCAATGCCAATCGCTGCTTCTACGTAAGGTACTGAACCGAATTTCTTGGTGAAGGAGGGCAACAACATTTCTGCCGAATGGCGATTAGAAATAGCGCCATAGGTAAATCTGCTAGAAGTCACCAAGCGCCATTTTAATTTTTTAACCAAGGGAATGCGGTCAAATAAGAGCCCTTCCCAATGGTTTTCAATAAATCCACCAACGTAGCGATCCGAGATGAACTCGAAGAAATTTAATTTATTGAATGCATTGCTTTGTAGCCAGTACGATTGGCTGCCTTCATGGACTTTCAAGAAAGGATAGGCTGCTGTGCCGAAAATATAGCCTGCATTGACGCCATAACGTATGCGCCCGAGAAAACCAATAGGGCGGTCA
>CAMBMC010000274.1 GCA_945868555.1 Chitinophaga pinensis
GAAGTGGAGAATGACGGGGTTGCAAAAATGAAAATTGCTTTCCCGCTTTCTGTTCAGCCCGGCAAGTGGGTATTGGAAATGGAAAACCTTGGAAAATCATTCGGCGATAATCTATTGTTTCATAGCACGAATCTAACAGTAGGGCGAGGTGAAAAGATTGCACTGCTAGGACCAAATGGCGTTGGTAAATCAACCCTGCTAAAACGAATTTTAGATAAGTTGGATGGAGACGGAAAGGTTCATCTCGGACACAACGTAAACGTCACGTATTTCGCGCAAGATCAAGCGGAAAAGATTGATCCGAATAAAACGGTACTGGAAATTGTGGAGTACGCTGCGACAGGCGGAATCCGTCGTGACTTGAGAAGTATTCTTGGTGCTTTTTTATTCTCTGGTGAAGATGTAGATAAGAAAGTAGGGGTATTGTCAGGTGGAGAACGAACGCGCTTGGCATTGTGTCAGCTTTTGTTAAGTCCGTCGAATTTTTTAATTCTCGATGAGCCAACAAACCACCTCGATATTCAAAGCAAGGAGGTCTTGAAGGAAGCGTTGAAAAATTATGAGGGAACATTTATCGTTGTATCCCACGACCGTGAATTTTTAGATGGACTTACAAATCGCATCTGGGAAATTCAAGCGAAGCTCCTTCGGGTTCACCATTTCGATGTGAAAGAATACCTGAAAATGCAGTTTCAACCTGATACTGAAAAAGGCAAACAAAAAAATCAAGAGGTCAAAGAGGTGCGTTCTGAACGAAGTCACGAGGAAACAAAGGAGTTAAAGCGGCGCAAAAACCAATTGAGCAATCGAATTCAAAAGGTGGAAGATTTGATTAAGGAGCATGAACAAGCGATCGAACGTTTGAATGCTCAAATCAGTGAAATGGATTATTCCGATGAAGCTGCTGCCAACAAGGTACTCGCTGTTTTTGCAGAAAAGAAAGAATCCCTCGATCAATTTATGGAAGAATGGGAAAATTTGACCCTTGAAATAGATTCTTTGGAGGATTAAGGATGAATACCACCCCTTTTTTCGCGTTTATGACGCCTTTTGTTGCGTTTAATTGATTTCTTCGCCTCCTTGCTTTGCAAGGACCAGTAATGCTTCTCAGCGGCGCGCTTTTGCTTCTTCGCGATTCGTCCCTTTTTCTTTCGTTCTTTAGCGATAATGGATTCAGCCTCTTCAACGGATGCAGCTGTTTTTCCTGGTTTTGTACTGCCGCAGGAAGAAAATATTCCCAACAACAATAGGAAGACGATAAAAAGCGTTTTACTATTCATACCTTTGTAATACAAAATCGAAGATGAAGTTACGGCTAATTTTACTATTCTCACTTTCCTTGCTGTTTGTTGCGTGCAATAAAAACAATCGAAACCCGGTGCCAAGTATCCCATTTGACATTACCATCGACATCAATTTGCCAAGTTACAATGCGCTCATCAGCGTGGGGACCTACGCCTATGTGAATGGTGGTTCTCGTGGAATTATTGTGTACCGACGCAGCATTGATGAGTTTATCGCTTTTGATCGACATTCGCCTATGGATCCAGCCGGAACGTGCGCGCAACCCTTGTATCCTGATCCAAACAACTTTTTAAGCTTGATCGACAGTTGTTCAACTGCACGATTCTCACTTTACGATGGATCACCAATCACAGGCTCTGATTTCGGTTTGCGCATGTATCAAACCATCTACAACGGGACCAATCAATTGCGGATTTTTAATTAGTTTCGCCCCATCAAAATTTACCAATGAACGAGATTACAGTAACCATCATCGACCGCGAAGGAACAGCACATGAATTAATCGCACCCACTGATATGAACATGAATGTCATGGAATTGTGTAAATCCTATGAACTTCCAGTGAAGGGCGAATGCGGTGGAATGGCGATGTGCGCCACATGTCAGTGCTATTTGGAGTCGGATACGGATCTTCCTGAACAAAGTGATGCCGAATTGGATATGCTCGATCAAGCATTCTTCGTGAAGTCAAATAGCCGTTTGGGTTGCCAGATTCACATTGCCGATAACATCAATGGGATTGTTTTGCGCCTAGCGCCAGAGGTGGATTAGTCCCCTTTCCACTCTCGCGGAATCAAACACACAGGAATCGGTTCCATCTTGTGCTTGTTCACCGCATGCAAACGACGGTATAAGGCCAACACGGTTTGCTGACGCTCATTGAGATTGTCTTCACTTCCCATATAATCCATTGCCCATTCCAACTCTGGATAACTCGCCCCCAATTGATCCTCATCACTGCGTCCATCTGCCCACAAGCCATCGGTTGGTTTTGCCACGATGATGGAATCCACGATGCCTAAATGTGCGGCAACTGCGCGAACTTCAGTCTTCGTTAAATCGGCAATCGGACTGACATCAACACCTCCATCGCCGTATTTCGTGTAGAATCCAACGCCAAAATCTTCAACGCGGTTTCCTGTTCCGGCAACGAGACGTTTGTGCGCCTGCCCTAGAGCATACAGGGTTGTCATGCGCAAACGTGCACGGGTATTGGCCATCGCGAGATGATTCGATACCACATCAGCCGGGAAATCATTTTCCATCTGCTCGAAAATGTCGGTCAAGTTGACTTCCATTCCAAGCACATTTGGAAAGCGTTTTTTCAGGTCATCAATGTGTTCTATCGCACGATTGTATTCCTCCGATTTTTGACGAATCGGCATGGTCACAATCAAGGTAGCTTTGCCAGTCATGGCGCAAAGTGTAGAGGTCAATGCAGAATCTATTCCACCAGAAATTCCTACGATAAATCCATCCATTCGCGCTTCAGCGCAATACGCGGAAAGCCACTCTTGAATGTGTGATCCAATGGCTTCGCAATTCACTTAAAAGAGGATTGACAATTTGAACTGCAATTGGCTTTGTTGTGCGGCGTTGTTGACTTCAACTTTGTCGCCAGTAGAATTATAAGAATAATGGAAATTCTTTTGCTTATCTGTGTTCCACTGGGTATGCAATGGTGTAAAACCATAATAGTATCCAAGCTCAGCAACTAAGCAAGTTGTTCCAACGAAGTTCCATTCTGCACCCAGTGACATGCCTACGGCCGATTTCATGAAGAACAAATCATTTTTTGCTCGCATGTCTTCACGTGCATCTGAACCTTTTACAACTATTGGTAAAAATAATGGATCAATTGTACCACCCTCGTCATTAATAGTGCTTTTCACCAAGAAACTGTTTCTCAAACCAAACTTTCCAAAATAACGGAAATAGCCAATAAAGTTCGTTCTAAATTGTAACATGGTTGGAATTGTCAAATAGGTCGCTTTTTGAATGCGCGAATCTACACTATAAATATTTTGATTTGTGTTTAGAAAATCCACATCACTTTGAGGAATGATATTTTTTCCTTCATACACATAAAACAAACCGTTGTTGGATTTTGATTCGTAATTCAAGGTTTCAAAATCAAACTCTACCCCTGTGCAAAATACCAATGATTCCGTCAGGCTGAAGTTCACATTCATTCCAATGGACAAGTCTGAACTTACTTTACCTTTCTGAAAATAATCAGAGGTCACATTTTGCATCAAGATGCTTGTTCCGAAGACCAAACCGGCTTGTACCTCTTTCCCTTCAGCATCTTGCGCTATTGAATTCACCCCAAATGAAATTCCGGCAATAAGTAATAAGATTTTTTTCATAACGTTTCGCTTTTAATTCTTGTAGCTAAGTCCACTTCAACTCGTTTGATTTTGTGTACTTTTGAGGTCAAAAATAAGGAATATCAATGAGTATCAAAAGCTTTTTTCTT
>CAMBMC010000275.1 GCA_945868555.1 Chitinophaga pinensis
CACGTTTCCGTCAACATTTGGAACGCGTACTCGTGACAAGTGACTCCTTGGAACAAGAGCAATTGATCGATGATGTGTATGATATTGTGAAAGATGACAAGTCAAAAGCGCATGTGGAGTCCCGCGTTGAACAGTTAAAACAAATCAGTGAGCGCATTGAAGAAATCCAATTGTTGAAGCCCTACCTCATAGAAGAAATTCAGGCACTTGTGAAGGAAATACAATGGCAATCTAAAAAACTGCAGATCCGACAAGATTTTCTAAACAAGCGTTTTCGTTCAAGCCCTTATGTTCTGCAACTGATCTTCTCATTGATTTACGGGATCTTGGGTCTTCCGGTTTTCATTTTCGGATTTATTCACAGCATCATTCCCTTTAAATCCACGGACCTCCTCATGCCCAAGTTGATCAAAAATGTGGAGTATTATGCGCCGATTGCCGTCTTGATTGGGCTCGTGCTTTATCCGCTCAATTATGGCCTGCTAGTTTGGATCGCAGCGAAGTTATTTGAACTAAATCTAATCGCTCAAGTCCTCTATTTCTGCGCGATGCCCTTGACAGGAATGTTTGCCTATTACTACATCCGTTTTTTCTCGAAAACAGCCTACCGCTGGAAGTACATGTTTGTCCGTATAAATGAAAGCAAGGCCTTAAATGACTTACAGAAATCGCGCGACAAACTCATCGATTTGGTGCATTCTTTAGACTGATTAAGGACAGGAAATTACACCTGAGCTCGGTCTTTTTCGCAAAACGAGATCACCTAGCTTCAATTCCTTGATGGCAACTGAATCCTTTTTCCAATCCATAATCGTTGCGTGAATTTTCAGTGATCTCCCCTGACGAGAAATCCACAAAGAATCATTGCGAAGTAAATGGCTGGGAATGTACGCCCACTCGCTCTTCCGTTGTACTTGAAGTGTGATTTTTTCACCTTCCTTAACCACCGTTTTCGAAAGGCTACATTCGACCGTGGCAAAGCTACCGTCCTTGTTCAGGGAAATTTTGATCACCCGGCCTTTTACCTGTTTTTTGTTCACGGAAAGGCTCACCGCATCTTTCAGTTTGAGCAGAACAAGATCCTCTTTTGGGACTTTAAACTCCGCAAAATAAATTTGAAAAGGAGCAATCTGAGCGACACATTCTCCCGCTCGAATTTGCTCGCCAATTTTTTTCATTAGCGATACAATTGTTCCCGAAAATGGAGCGAAAACATAATAGTCTTCAATCTGGGCCTCTAAACGCTCAACTTCTTCATAGGTCTTGGTGAATTCCTCAAAGAGCGGATTTTTTGATTTTGTCATGAAAGTGGGTAATTCTGGAAGTCGTTTTGTTGGCAATACATCGGACGTAAATGTGTCCCAAACATCTTTTTGATCCGCATAATTGGTGGCTATTTCCTGGTTCAATCGATCCGCAATGGCCTTTAGCGCTTTCTTCTTTGCGCTAATTTCCTTGTAAAGTGCATAAATATCCAGTTTAAACAAAATGTCGTTTACTCGAACGATTTTCCCAAGTTCTAATGGGAAATCTCCGGTCATCAAGGTGCCATCAATGGAAAAAGAAACATTGACCTTCTCCGCTGGTTTCAGGATTCCCTCGTAGTCAACTCTGCCTGAATCTTTGTACAAAACAGGAACAATTGAGTCCACAGCAATGGAATCTTTTACTTTTAAATGGTGACCCTGTTTTGTTGGCACATTTCTCCAATAGATCAGCACCGCCAACACAAGAAAAACAACAGTTAACAAAAATTTGACATGTCTACGCGTCATTGCAATCAATTGAATTTCATAAAAATACGTTAACGGCCTTGATGAATTGCGTTACGAATTCATCTGCAAGGTATTTAATTTCAGCAGAAGTACCTACATTCGTAACATGTGTGGAATAGCTGGCTTTATTGACTTGAAAAACAGATCGAACGCAGATGTGCTTCGGGCCATGACCGATCAACAAATTCATCGGGGTCCTGACGGAAGCGGCACGTCCTTGCTTACGTTCGGAAACGCAAGCATCGGACTTGGTCACAGACGCCTTGCCATCATCGACCTTTCCGAAAGGGGACACCAGCCTATGGCCTTTGGTCATCTAACGATTACCTACAATGGGGAAATCTACAATTACAAAGAAATCAAACGTGAACTAGAACAGCTTGGTCACAGCTTTACGGGCCATTCTGATACGGAAATGATTCTTCACGCTTTCGCCGAATGGGGAGCAGCGTGTTTGGATAAGTTCATTGGTATGTTTGCTTTCGTCATTGTGAACAGCACCGATGGATCTGTTTTTATCGCCCGAGATCGCGCTGGAGTAAAGCCTTTCTTCTACTACCATGCCGACGACTTGTTTTTGTTTGCTTCGGAGTTAAAGTCCTTTCACGCGCACCCAGCGTTCAAAAAAGAAATCGACCTAAATGCAGTTTCCGCGTACATGCAATATGGAAATGTACCTTCTCCGCATTGCATTTTTAAAAATGCCTTTAAACTTCCTCCAGGACACTACTTGAGCTTCAAATTGGAAGAAAAACTGCACATTCCAAGACCAACATGCTATTGGAATGTTTACGATGCATACAATCGACCAAAATTGGATATCAGCGAAGAAGAAGCCATTACTGAAACAGAAAAAATCATTCAATCGGCCTGTGAATACCGCATGGTCGCTGATGTGCCTGTTGGCGTGTTTCTAAGTGGAGGCTACGATTCTGCTTGCGTTACTGCTCTTTTACAAAAAGACCGCACTGAAAAACTGAAAACCTATACCGTTGGCGTTCCAGATATTGGACTCAACGAAGCGCCTTACGCAGCCGATGTCGCGAAGTACTTAGGCACCGACCACACACAAATCGATTGCACAGAAAAAGAAGCCATTGAACTGATTGCTGAACTTCCTTTTTATTACGACGAACCATTTGGAGATAGCAGTGCCATACCAACCACCTTGGTGAGTAAAATGGCACGAAAAGAAGTTACCGTTGCCCTTAGTGCGGATGCAGGAGATGAAGTTTTTGCGGGATACAACCGCTACGACTACCTCATGCGCTATGGGAAGAAAATGGAACAGATGCCGAAATTTTTGCGCACGACGATGGCCTCCGTCATGGATTTTGTTCCTTCCGAACGCATACCCGTTCTGCGCAACAAATACAATTTTCACAACCGCTACGAGAAGCTAAAAGGCATACTTCGCAACCCAAGCTCACAACAAATCATGTTGAGCTTAAGTCAGCAATACACCGATGACCAAATGAATGCTCAGGTTTTGCTGAATCCGGCAAATCATTTGCCAACAAACTACATGTCGTCGGAGTTGCAAGAAGAATTCTTCAGTCCACTCGCCTACATGATGGCGATCGATTACCAGACCTATTTGCCCGATGACATTCTTCAAAAAGTCGATCGCGCAACCATGACCGTGAGTCTAGAAGGCCGTGAACCCTTTTTAGATCATCGCGTGATCGAATGGGCAGCGCAATTGCCCGATCATCTCAAGTACCACGGCGGCATAAAAAAGTATATTCTCAAGGAAATTGTTCACCAGCACATCCCAAAATCATTGCTCGACCGACCAAAAATGGGATTCGCCGTGCCGATCGCCAAATGGCTAGAAAACGATTTGCGTGATTTGGTCCACGAACAACTGTCCTCGTCACGCATCCTTCAACAAGGAATTTTTCAGCCGATGTTCGTCAAACGGTTGAAGGATGATTTTTACGGTGGTAAAAAAGAACTCGACACCAAACTGTGGTACATGCTGATGTTCCAGCTGTGGTACTCCGAA
>CAMBMC010000276.1 GCA_945868555.1 Chitinophaga pinensis
CATTTAGTTCAATATTACCTTGAAACTCGACTAGTTATTTGATAAATAACTCATTATAATCCATACCCCAAAATTTTCAGGTAATCGGCGGCGGTTTGTTCTTCACTAAAAAGTTTGGTTTGTAACTTTCCATTTTCATCTCTTTGGATCAAGATGTGTTTTGGCTCTGGAATCAAGCAGTGTTTCAATCCACCAAATCCACCAATTGTTTCCTGGTACGCACCTGTGTTAAAAAAGCCAAGATATAAGGGCTTGTTGCGCTCAAATTTCGGCAAGTAAATGGCGTTTGAATGCTGCTCAGAATTGTAGTAATCGTCGCTGTCGCAGGTCAAACCTCCGAGCAATACCCGCTCATAATCGTCATTCCATCGATTGACAGGCAGCATGATAAAGCGTTGATTGATGGCCCAGGTGTCGGGGAGATTGGTCATGAATGACGAATCAATCATGTTCCATTTTTCTCTGTCGTTCTGTTGCTTTTGATGAAGTACACTAAAAATTGCACCCCCACTTTCCCCAACTGTAAATGATCCAAACTCTGTAAAAATATGTGGTTCTGGAATCTCGTTGTCTGTGCAAACTCGCTGTACTTGTGTCAAGATTTCACGAACCATGTAGGCGTAATCAAAATCAAAAGCCAATGATTTTTTAATTGGAAATCCTCCACCGATGTTCAATGAATCGAGTTCAGGGCAAATTTTCTTTAAGTCACTGTAGATGCGTAAACATTTGGTCAACTCGTTCCAATAGTAGGCCGTATCGTTGATCCCCGTGTTGATAAAGAAGTGCAGCATTTTAATCTTCACGCGAGGGTTATCCTTGACAATTGCTTTGTAAAATGGAACAATTTCACGGTAACGTATCCCAAGTCGGGAGGTATAAAATTCGAATTTAGGTTCCTCCTCGGATGCAATACGGATCCCAATACTGATTTCTTTGTCCGTCATGGAGAGCAACTCAACCAGTTCGTTGGTATTGTCCACCACTGGAATAACGCGCAAATTCCCCTCATTGATCAAAGTGGCAATGTTTTCCAAGTATTGCTTTGGCTTAAATCCATTGCAAATCACATATTTACCATCCGGTAGCTTGCCTGTACTATAAAGATTTCGTACGATGTCAATGTCGAAAGCTGAAGATGTTTCAATGTGCACATCATTCTTTAACACTTCGTCCAATACAAATGAGAAGTGATTGCTCTTTGTGCAATAGGAATAGTAATAGTTTCCCGAATATCCGAGGTTACTAATGGCCTCTCGAAACCATCCTTTTGCCCGTTGAATGTTGTTTGAAATCTGTGGAAGATAATTAAATTTCAAGGGGGTGCCATAATCTTCAATCAATCTCATCAAATCGATTCCATGGAAGAATAAATGATCTTCACGCAAATGAAATTCATTCTGCGGAAAATCAAAGGTCTGGTCAATCAGGTCAAAATACTTCGTTCTCATTTGGTGCTAAAGGGCTGCAAAGTTCTTTAATAATATATGGGATTTAAAAATCCTGAAATGCCATTAAAACAATTCCTCGATACGTTCGATTGGTCTTGCAATAACGGCTTTCCCGTCCTTTACTACGACAGGTCGCTCAATAAGTTTCGGAAATTTCAACATTGCTTCAATGGCTTCTTCATTCGACAAACGTTCTCCACGAAAATGTTCCTTGTATTCAGGTTCATTTTTTCGGATAAGGTCCATTGCTGGAATGTTCAGTTGACGAATCATCGTTTCTAAACTTTCTTTCGTAAAGGTATCTTTCAAATATTCAATAACAGTGAAATCGACATTTCGCTCAGACAAAAATCCCAAGGCGCAGCGGCTTTTTGAGCAGCGAGGGTTATGGTAGACAGTAACGCTCATGGGTGATTAATTTCCATACATCATTAAGAAGGCCTTGAGAAACTCATCAATCTCGCCATTCATTACTCCATCGACATTGACTGATTCCACGCCTGTGCGAACATCTTTCACCAATTTATAGGGATGCATGACATAATTTCTGATCTGAGATCCCCATTCAATTTTCTTTTTTCCCGCTTCGATTTCACTTCGTTTTTCCAATCGAGCCCGCAGCTCAAGTTCATATAATTGTGAACGAAGCAATTGCAGGGCTTTTTCCTTGTTTGCTAACTGAGAGCGCGATTCTGAATTTTCGATGATAATCCCTGAGGGTGCGTGTCTCAAACGAACAGCCGTTTCTACTTTGTTGACATTTTGTCCACCAGCACCGCCTGAACGGAAAGTATCCCATGTGATGTCTGCTGGATTGACGTTTATCTCGATGTTATCGTCTACCAATGGGTACACATAAACCGAAGCAAATGACGTGTGACGCTTGGCATTGGAATCGAACGGAGAGATGCGCACCAAACGGTGTACCCCATTCTCACCTTTCAAATAACCAAAGGCGAAATCACCTTCAAATTCCAACGTGACTGTTTTGATTCCGGCTACATCTCCATCTTGGTAGTTAAGCTCTTTAATTTTATAGCCATTTTTTTGGCCCCACATCATATACATGCGCATGAGGTGAGATGCCCAATCGCAACTTTCTGTTCCACCCGCACCTGCTGTAATTTGCAAGACAGCACTCAGCACATCTTCTTCGCCTGAGAGCATGTTTTTCAATTCCAACTCTTCAACACTCTTCAATAAATTTGAATGTTGCTGATCCACTTCCGATACTTCCGCTGCGCCTTCTTTGGCAAACTCAATCAAGACTTCAAGGTCATCAAGTCCACCTTTCAATTTGTCATAAGCAGCCACCCACACTTTTAATCCACGAATGTTTTTCATTTGAGCCTCCGCCGCCTTTGGGTCATCCCAAAATGTTGGATCTTGCGTTTTCAACTCTTCTTCACCGAGCTGCATACGTTTTTCAGGAATTTTTAAATACCCTTCAATTGCTACAACGCGCTGTGTAATGTCCTTTAATTGGTCTTGATTTACCATAATGGAGTAAAATTAGTCAAAAAGATTCCAAGAATTGTGAAGAACAAATTTCAAGAAGCGATTTCTGCATACAGAGAAATAGTATACATTTGTCACAAATATTTGAAGAATGAACATACCACAGAATTTGAAGTACACAAAAGACCACGAATGGGTTGCTGTTGAGGGAGAAATTGCTACAATCGGTATTACCGATTTCGCACAGAGCGAATTGGGAGACATCGTATTTGTTGATGTTACGACAGAAGGAGAAACATTGGACCAAGAAGAAGTTTTTGGTTCTGTTGAAGCAGTAAAAACTGTTTCCGATTTGTTCATGCCTATATCTGGTGAAATCATCGAGCTGAACGAGAAATTGGATGGTGACCCAGAATTGGTAAACTCCGATCCTTATGGAGATGGATGGATGATTCGCGTGAAAATTTCTAATGCATCCGAATTGAATGATTTGCTCGATGCAGCAGCGTACGAAGCATTAATCGGATAAAAAACTATTTCGTTTTCATTTTGGCCCGAAGTTTGCCATTCTGCGGCGGCTTGATTTTTTTTCAGGAGCATCAAAATGAAAAAATTGTATATTTACACTTAAACAAAATTCGACTATGGAACTTAAGAAAAGTGAAGAAGCGAACATTGACAAAATGCGCATGCCGATCGTTATGGTTGGACTTCTTTTTACAGGAAGCCTTGTTTTGGCGTCTTTTTCATACACTTCAGCGGTAGAGAACACGGACAACATGAAGGGTGAAACCCAGGCTGCCGTGATCAATACGGAAGAAGAAGCAAAGAAGGAAGATACTCCACCACCAGCACAAACTCCTCAAGT
>CAMBMC010000277.1 GCA_945868555.1 Chitinophaga pinensis
CTCAAACTGTTTCCGTAACTGTAAATGCTACACCAGCTGTTCCAGTTTCTTCAGGTGATGTGACAAATTGTTCAAACGTAACACCTCAAACCTTAACGGCTACGCCTCCAGCAGGAGCAGTGGTAGATTGGTACAATGGTGCTGGATCATTGCTTTTAGCTGGTAGCAACACGTACAGCGTTTCTGTTGCAGGTACATATTATGCAAAATCTAGAAATACAACAACAGGCTGTACAAGTGCAAGTATTGCGATCCAATACATTCAAACACCTGCGCCTGCTGCACCAACAGTTTCTAATCCAGCTGCGTATTGTCAAAATGCGCTTGCAAGTGCGTTGACAGCTACAGCAACTGGTGCTAACACATTAAATTGGTATACTGCAGCGCCTAGTGCGCCAAGTTATGCGGGAGCAACGGGTGTGGCTTCTGCGCCAACGCCTTCAACGGCTTCGGCAGGAACAACGAACTACTATGTTTCTCAAACATCAAGTGCAAATGGATGTCAAAGTCAAGTGGCTACAATTACGGTAACTGTGAATGCAACACCGTCTGCACCAACAGCTTCAAATCCAGCGCCATATTGTCAGAATGCACCTTCGAGTGCGTTAACGGCAACAGCAACTGGTGGAGGAACATTGTACTGGTATACAGATCCAACAACAAATGCGGGTCAAACAACTACAGCACCAACGCCTTCAACAGCGACAGCAGGAACAACAAACTACTATGTTTCTGAACTCAATGCAAGTGGATGTGAAAGTGCAAGAACAACAATTACAGTAACGGTTACTCCAAGCATTACTGCTTCTGTAACAAACTCTGCATCGTCAACTTCAGCGTGTGGTGGAGGTTCAATCACATTTACTGCAACACCGACAAACGGTGGAACACCGAATTATCAGTGGTATTTGAATGGCAATCCTGTAGGAGGGAATTCGCCGACATACACAATGAATCAGGCATCTGATAATGCAAGTAATTATTCTGGATCATGGAATAACGGAAGTAATCAAGGTGTTGGCATGGGAGCTTGGTCATTTAGTACTGGTGCCAATTCAGGTGTGTTTATAGGCAATCCTGCGAACGATGGCAATGGTACTGCTGGCATTGGTACTTCAGCTCATGGGATGTATGCAACAGGATCAGCCTATTTAAATACTACTCGAAGTTTTACTACACCAATGCAGATTGGTGATCAATTGAGATTCTATTGGGTATTCAACTGGGATGCAAACGGCGGGAATAAAGGATTTGATCTTATTTCAGGTGGTACAAACATATTCAATGTGAATAACAGTGGTTCTCCCGTTATAACCGCAGGTTCATTGACTGCCGACGGTAGTTATGGTACAACTCCTATGTATGTTCAAATTACAAGAACATCAAGTACACAATATACCTTCACTATGACACGAAGAAGTGATGGCTCGACCTATTCTTCGACCTTTAACAATTCAAATGCTTTGGACGGGATCAGTTTCTATATTGGCGGTCAAAACAATGGAAGTGGTCAACGCAATCTATACTTTAACGGGTTGGAAATGCGCTCACCGCAAGCAAATGATCAGATTTATGTGTCAATGACACCGTCTGCTCAAACGTGTTTAACAAGTGCTTCAGCTACCAATAGCAATACGGTAACGCTTTCAAGTACGGCATCAACACCAACAGTATCCATTCAAAGTTCTACAGCAACAACTGTGTGTACAGGGACGAACGTAACGTTCAGTGTGTTGTCTTCTGCGAATATGGGAGCTACACCTACGTACCAATGGTTCTTGAATGGTTCTGCCATAGGCGGTGCAACATCCTCAACGTATTCAACAACAGGATTGGTAAATAGCGATGTTGTTACATTGGCAATGACGTCTAGTTTAAGTCCAGCTTGTTTAACTTCATCGACTGCAACAAGCGCAGGAATTACCTACACAATCAACCCGGCAACAGCGATAACGACTTCGCCTGTTTCAGCAGCGGTTTGTGTTGGTGGATCGCAAAACTTCAGTGTTGTCGCAACAGGTACGGGTACCTTAACATACCAGTGGCAGAAAAATGGGGTGAACATCACCGGAAATGCAACTGCATTGACAAATCAATTGACCTTGTCTAGTGTTGGTGCTGGAGATGTTGCAAGTTACACCGTAGTTGTAACAGGTACATGTAGTTCAGCTACGTCATCTGCTGCATCACTTACATTGAATACTGCAACATCAATTGGTACACAACCAGTTGCCATAACACAATGTGCGACAACAACAGCAGTATTTACTGTGGTAGCATCAGGACAAGGAACATTGACCTACCAATGGAGAAAAGATGGTTCGCCTCTGGCTGGTGAAACGGCTGCTTCATTGTCTATTGCCAATATCTCACTTGCAAATGCTGGGAACTATTCCGTAGTTGTGACAGGAACATGTGGATCTGTTACGTCAAGTAACGCTGCATTATCTGTAAATCCTGCAACTACTATTTCTTCACAACCTGTTGGTACAACAATTTGTGCGAGCAATACCGCAAACTTCTCAGTTACCGCATCAGGACAAGGAACATTAACATACCAATGGCAATTGAACGGTTCTCCGATTTCTGGAGCAACAAGTTCAACATTGTCAGTAACCAATGCGCAAGCTGCAAATGCTGGATCATATACGGTAGTTGTAACAGGGGGGTGTGGAAGTATCACGTCAAATGCGGCTGTGTTGGTTGTTAATCCATTGACGGCTATTACTACGCAACCGGCTCCGGTATCTGCTTGTTTGAATGGAAATGCAACATTTACTGTTGTTGCAGCTGGAACAGGAACATTGACGTACCAATGGAAAAAAGATGGTGTTAACATTACAGGAAATGCAAGTGCAACAACAAGTGTGTTAACGCTCACAGGTGTAACGGCTGCAGATGCTGCGACATATTCAGTTGTCGTGAGCGGTGGTACATGTGGTGTTTCTTCGGTAACATCAAACTTGGCATCAATTCTTAGTCTGAGCGCAATACCAACGGTAACAGCAAACGTGACAACTACACCAGTTTGTCTGGGTTCAACCACGACACTTTCGGGTGGCGGTGCTTCAACCTATTCATGGGATAATGGTGTATCAAATGCTGTTTCTTTCGCACCAACTGCAACAACGACCTATACGGTAACTGGAACTTCGGCTGCTGGTTGTACAAATACAGCTTCCATTTTAGTGACTGTAAATACACCAACGGTTACAGCTCCTGTAGTTGCTGGAACGGTAGTTTGGAACGGTGCAACAAGTGTCGATTTTGGAACATCTTCAAACTGGTTGGCTTACAATGGAACAACGTATGCGGTTTCAGCTTCAGCTCCAACGGCTTCAACGAATGTGATCATTCCAGTAACGCAAGGGTGTGTTGCACAACAACCAGCAGTATTACTGAGTGGCACAGTAGCAGCACAGGATGTTGTTATTGAATCAGGTGCAACCTTGTCAATGGCTAGTGGGGTATTGAATATTCACGGAAATTACACGAACAACGGAACACTCGTTGGAGGAACAGGAACAGTAGCCTTTGTCGGTGCTTCGGGCAACCAAAGCATCACGAAAACAGGAGGTGAAACCTTCCCAACCATGATTGTGAACAAAGCGGCAGGCAACGTAATACTTAGCAACAATGTAACGGTTACGGGTAGCTTAACGTTGACAAATGGATTGCTTGAAGTTGGAACAAATGACCTAGTTATGGGTGGCGCATCGTTAAATGGTGGTTCGTCTTCAAGTTATGTGAAAACGGCATCTTCTGGTGTG
>CAMBMC010000278.1 GCA_945868555.1 Chitinophaga pinensis
GTCCGCCATTTTGGTCTAGAATAAGGTATTCCTCATGAATGTGTTCAACCACACGAAGCTCACCCTTCACATTTTGGATCTGGACAACTTTAGAATCTTTCAATAAAATGACTTGCTCAGTCGGATATTTACTGCGGTATGTATCCAATATTGCCTTATCCTGAGAAAAAACAAGGGGTGCCAATCCAAAGACCAGCACCATTGCTGAGCATGCATTAATTTTTAGTGACCGATATAATTTCACCATCGTAATACTCAATTGTTAAGATCAATTTTCCTTCAGCGCTATATTCTTTAAAATAGCCGTGTGCCACTCCCAATACGAACTGCTGCTCGGAATGTATCTTCCCAGTCGGATAATAAAGTTTCTCGATGCCAACTTTTTCTCCTTTGTCGTACATCACATCTGCCATGACTTTTCCATCCATGTAGTAATTGATCGATCTTCCGTGGTTCTCGTCGTACATGAAGTTTTCGTTTTCGAACATCTGACCATTTTCATAATAGCTGATGTACGGACCTTCTAACATGCCGTTTACTCTTTTGCAGCGCAGCGCGGGCTTTCCATTCTTATGGTAAGTCATCATCGTATCCGCTTCTTTGGTGAACGGAATGAAATTGACAGCTTTGCCATCTGTTCCCAAATAGGAATAGCTTTCAATCACTCCTTGGTTGTACATACGGATCAGCATGACACTTCCATCGGGTGTATAGGAAGTCGCTTTACCATGGCGATTACCGTCCAATGAAGTCCCTTCCAATTTTACTTTCCCATTTTCATGGTAGATTTTAAATTCTCCTTGCTGCGTGCCATCAGAGAATGTAGTTGTGTATTTTAATTTCCCATTGGCGTGGTATTCTGTGTTTAAACCGTCCATTTCACCATTCACATAGGTCGCTTCTTCGGAGATTTTACCATTGGCATAGTACCATTTCCATGGACCTGTGCGAACACCATTTTCATAGGATCCGCGTGTTAAGATCATTCCATTTGGACCATAAACAGTCATCACTCCATTGTTGTCACCATTTTTAAAGGTTGATGTATAATTCACATAACTATTGGATGGGTCTTTCAAACTTACTTCTCCATGGTACTCGCCTAATCGGTCTTTCACAAGACCATTGGTATCCTTGTAGATGTGAAGAATTTCCAATCCATTGTCGTATTCCTGAATGTACTCTACCTTCCCAGTGATGTAAAATGTGCGCTGAATACCATGCAATTCGCCATCGAGGTAGTAGTATTCGTTCTCTGTTGTTCCGTCAGAATAATATTCATACCACTCACGGTCTAAGTCGTCATTGATATAAAAGCCTTCTTCGATGAGGTCACCAAATACGGAATACTCCATGTACACTCCGTTCTTCATGCCGTCAGCGAATTCAATCTGCTTATGTATCTTGCCATTGGCATAATAGGTAAATAAGGTGTCAGAAACTTGACCATCCACATATTTTTCGGTCTTGCTTAAATTGCCATACTCATCGTAGTATTTCCAAAGTCCTTCTTTTTTGTTTCCGTCATATTTCCCTGTGATGTTGACTTTTCCATCTGGATAATTCATTTGGTAGTTCAACTTTTTGCCTTTTCGTTCTGCAATCACAGAGACATTTCCTTTCTTGTCGTAGAAACGAATTTCTTTTATTTCACCGGAAACGAAATCGGTTTCATGGTACTTTTTACCATCGATGTCATAGAGCGTTCCTTTTCCATTTTCACGACCACTTTCATCCAAAGTCACCGTATTTTCAACGGTTCCATTGGTGTAGTAGTAATTCAATTCTCCAACAGAAACTCCTTTTTTGTACGTTCCTTTTTCGCTTAATTTTCCATTTGGAAAGAATTCTTCGTAGGGGCCATCGTAGTTGTCATCTTTTACATTGTATGTCGATTGAATACTTCCGTCTGCATAATAATTGCTTCGTTTTCCTTGTTGAACATCATTTACATAGGAGTATTCTGACTCAATTTTCCCGTTTCGGTGGTAGTTTTTGAATTCGCCATTTGCTTTACCCAGGGAATAGTTTCCAATGAAGCGAATTTTTCCGTTCGGAAAATAGGCGATGTCTTGTCCGTGTCGTTTACCATCTTTAACGGCGATCGTCTCTTTAAGCGACCCGTCACGGTAATACATCACCAAGGTGTCGATGAGGGTTTCGTCTAGGGTTGTGGAACGCTCCATGCGCTCTCCTGAGTAATAGAACAACTCTTCAACCCGACGAGAACCTTCCTGATCCATGAAGCTTAATTTCTTGTAGATTTTGTCGTTGGTTGAATTGAAAAACTCAAAAGTTCCGACAGGAATTCCATGTTCGAAGTGCGCTTTCAGCATGAGCGCGCCATTGTCGTGGTAGTAATAATAGTTTCCTTGAGGTTGTTCCTCAGCATCCAATGGTCCGTAATGACTGAGTCTCGAGTCTTCATAAACCATGTACATTTTCTCAACTTTCCCTTCGTAGGTGAAATACTGATTTGATACCGTTGCATTGTACACGGGACGGTACCAATCGATGAATTCTTTAATTGGGTTTATTTTCGCCTTGATTTTTTTCTGAGCACTTTCAGATTCACTTGAAAGAAGGCTCAATAAGATGAGGTAGTCTAACTTACCTTCTTTTAAAACCTGCTGATAAACGGGAAGATAAATTTGATTAAAAAAATCTTGATCATCGGCATTATAGATCGAATTGCTAAGTACAAAATGCAATTGTCTTCCGTAAGAAGTCGGCACGCTCAGTTTAACCTTGTATTTTTTGTCGAGTGCGACTTGATTTTTGTAGAGCAAGTTGATGGCCTCGAAAGGATTGCTTTCGGAGAATTTTATTCCTTTAGGTTCAGCGTTAAATGTTCCATCAGCAATTTCATCGATAAAATTCATCACACTTCCAGCGCGCTCACTTGTTGGGTCAAGCACAAAGTAAGTGATTAAGGCCATGGTGGCTTCGGCATAATGTTCTTCGTGTGCTGCCATAATCCCCAATCTTAAATGGCCTGGCGCGAAATAGACATTGCGCTGGATGCATGCCTTGAAATCTTCGAATGCTTGTTGGTAGTTCCGATATGCTTCGTTTGTAAGTCCTCTGTTGTAATACAGACGGAAGTCCATGGGAAACTTTGCAATTCCCTCGGTATAAATTTCCAATGCTTTTAAGGTATCGCCGCCACGCTTGTAGGCCAGACCAAGGTTTGAATATACGTCTTGTTCAAAATCGAAACGAATCTCTTCATCAATAAGAGCGCGCAGCACTTTTTTTGCATTGTCAAATTGTTCCAATTCAAGGTAGCATGTCCCCATTTCGTAGCGCGCGACAGCGTAATTTGTGTCGTTGACGCTTACCTTTGAATATTCTTCAATGGCTTTTTCGTATTCCGATTTTTCTTGCAGCGCATACGCTGTAGTAATGATCTCCGAAGAGGTTTCACGAATCAATCGCTTTTGACCGTATACAGCGGAAGAAAATAACAATGAGAGCAACAGTATGTGACGCATAGTAAAATTTTAGTTGTTGAATTTACTCATTTCTCTTAAGTTAACGCTCAGTGGATGTTGTATTTGATTTATTTTCATAATTACACGACTTGAAAAAGAGATTCAAGCGTTTTTTTTTGATTAATCAATTGCAGAATTCAAAAAGCTCATTATATTTGCACTCCCGTTTAATTCGATAAACGGTTTTTTTTATCGGGAGATTAGCTCAGCTGGTTCAGAGCACCTGCCTTACAAGCAGGGG
>CAMBMC010000279.1 GCA_945868555.1 Chitinophaga pinensis
AATTTGTCCATCTTCTCAATCAATATGATTTTCAAGTTTGGATTTTTCTTTTGGAGCTTATAAAATGTGGCTGCTCCAACGATGCCTCCACCAATTACTGCGATATCAAATGCCATTGCCTGTATTTTAAGGTCCAAATTTAAGGATTATCAATCGGCTTTGTCCATTGAAAACAAAAAAGGCTACATTTCTGCAGCCTCTTTTTCATTCCATTAAGATGTAATCTATTGATTCTTTTATTGTTTCACCAGTGCACTGGTATATACTTGATCATTGGTCACTATTTTCACAATGTATCGTCCCGACGGGAAAGCAGCCATATCGACTTGAGATTCCGCGAAATTGCTCGTAGCCAACATAGACTCGCTATGCACCAAACGTCCAGTAAGATCGTAAATGGTTAAATCAGCTTTTCCATTGACAAATCCACTTACTTCGATGGTACATTCACCCGATGTAGGGTTCGGGAATACCGCGACCTCATGGGTAAGTTCTGCTTCTTCGGTCCCAAGGGTAAATCCAACTGAGAAATTATATCGGTGGTAATGCCCAAAATCTCCTGGGAAAAACTCGATGTAAGATCCTCCCACTTTTCTTAAGCGGAATTGCCCAGAAGATTCTCCTTCAAATTGAGCCGAAGCCCAGAACGCTATCCCATCATGGTCTGTGTCTTCCAAGATGATGCTGTAGCAGCCCGGAGCAAGATCAAAGGTATCTTTGTATTGGGTCGTATTTGCCATTCCTGTGCGCTCAAACAATACTGTGCCACTCGCATCGATCAGTTTATATTTATTTTCGCTCGCTCTATTGTTGGTGGTAAACCACACGAAGAAAGGTCCATCAACCAATTCAGGTGCTTTGAATTTGGTTTGCTTGAAGTTGTTGTTGCTGTATTCATCCAATCCCGGATCGCCTTCAACTTTGTACACTTGTGCAGAGAAAGTGAGGTTCCCTTCCAAATCTGTCCACCAAGAGATATCTGGCACTGGGATTTCAACGATCTCCTTTTCAAGGAACGCTAGGTTCCCCGTCCATTCGTATTCAATCCAATTGCCATAGGTAATCCAACAACGGATGGTACATTTCGTCAAGGGCTGTTCTCCCGTATTTTGTATCATGACACGAGGATTCGAACAGGTCGGATTGTACTTGCTGTAATATTCGTAGTTGTTCGGATTCAAGATATCGATGATTGCTGCATCATTTTGGAAGTTCGGTGCTGAGTATGAAATCAAATCAAAGGCCATGATGTAATTTCCGCCTGCCTGACCTGGATCGTTGGTTGGCACTTGGTTGACACTGTAATCTATCGCAACAGAATCACCCGGAGTAACAAAGGGTGTCAATTCAAATTCGTACTCACGCACCATGTCTCCTGGGCACCATCCCTCACGGGCATAGGGCCATGTTCCTCCCTGACCAATGTTCGGGTTGTCGCCACATTCTGTTGTTTGCCAAATGTTCCAGTTAAACGTTGGTGTTCCATTGACTTTAATTTGGTGGTCGTTTGGCACCCATTCGCAACACGCACCATCCCCCACTTGACCGTGTCCAGACAATCGCGTTTTGATTTTGAACATGTCCGATGAATCTTGCAGATAGACATTCTTCGATTGCAAGGATACATCGTTGGCTAGATTCGCAAAATTATAACTGCGGAAATCGGCCCAAATCGGCTCACGGCTTTGCACATCTCGAGGTGGAATTCCTTCAATAAAGGCAAAGCGAAGATCCAACAATTCTTGAGTATTGTGAGCGGCTAAGTCAACCGTATCTCGCAATAAATGTTGGTAATCTGTTACGTCATAAATCCATGCAAACCCTTGTGGACCGAGGTCGAAATTAATTCCATAAGGCGTAATGTAGCGAGCGATTTCAATGTCTTTAATGATCTCGTATGGTTCTCGGTAATAGGTGATTTGTTCGTTGGTCAATACGTTCGTACCTATTGTAGGCACTTGTGAAATAGTATCTCCATTTTGGTTGTAAACGACAGAAGTTCCTTGCGGAAGTCCGAGGTATGAATTGGAGATTATAAAATGATTTGCAGCCGGCTCTTGTTCGAAGATCACCTGTGGCTCTTTCAATTTCAATTCAGGGTGATACGTTACAACATCGGCTCCAGACACCGTCCCTTGACCAAGCGCTAAACGCGGACGATTCACATCTTGTTTCACTCCGACCAATGGGTATTCATCAAAACGGAACATTCCTGTTTGCGACGGCATCAATTTCCAATCAGTAGATGACTTATCTTGTGCCCATTGTGTATCGTCGAAATCATAGTACACCAATAAATTGCTCCAATTCGGATGTGCTGCCGTTGGCTGCTCTGTCATGTACGACTGAATCGTTGCTTGCGATAAGGCCGCGTTGTAAAGTTGGAATTCATCCAACTTACCTTTCCACATGTATTGCTGGTTCATGTTCGACCCGAGAATGAAACGACTGATATAGCCAAGGGCCATGTTTTTGTTCGTCCCGGAATGCCATAGCACTCCATTTTTATAGACGAACATTTCCCCTGTTGATTGCTTCTTCACGAAGGCCCAGTGGTTCCAAGTGTTATCAATTTCCGCGGTCGTCATGAGCTTATTGATGCGATCATATCCTGAACCAGCACCCGCATCGAAATACATGTTGTTGTCGCTCCATGGCATGTGAATATTGATCGTGCGATCTCCGTTCATGTCATATGCTTCAAGAATCGATGTATTTGTGCCTGCGGAACCTGTCCCCTTTGCCCAAAACGTAATGGTCATTTCCGAACCAAGGTCGAAGTCTGACAACTCCAACATCGAATAATTTGTGCCAGAGAATTCGATGCATCCATTCATGGAATTGTAGTATACGGCATTTTGGTTCGCCGCCTCGGCTTCGAATCCAAGGGTATTCATGGCATCCATCGTATTTTCAAAATAAAACTCTACGATCAAATTGTCTGTTCCATTCCACGCAAATGATTGATAGAACATCAATTCATTTTGACCAAGCACCAATTCCGACTGACTACCACCACTCCATCGTGACGCGTTGTAAACAGGTGTGAATCCCGTATTGTGGAAACTAGTCAAGGTAGCATCGCTTGTCGATTTCAAGGAAATCATTGGATATTTCATCTCCCCATTGCTGCTGACATCATTGAGGTACAAGTACAGTGACTGAATATCCCCTGCTGTAATTCCCGCTGCTGTCAATTCAGCTGCTGTCAACATCATCTGGTAACGTCCACCATTTTTCGCCACATTGAATGGGAAAGGATGAACATCTCCTGAAGAACCAGACGTAACATCATACGGCGTAAATGCTCCTCCCGAACGATTATGCTCAGCGCGGGCATACGAATCCGCATAGAGGTATGGAACTGGAGCGTAATTGATTGTTGCTGGTGAAGTCCAATCCGAAAGAAAACGGTTGCCATCGACACGCACGGAATCAAAGTTTCCTGTGTGATCAAAAACGCGAGTATAAGTCAAATAATCCCACTCACCGCAGTTGTATTGATCCCAAGTTGTCAATGGGCTACATTTCAACTTGTAATACATCAACACCTTTTCGAAACGCATGTCTTTTAATGCTTCTGGAAAAACAAAATTTGCTCGGCGAGTTGTAATGGAATCGTATGTAAATGTCTGAACCCAGGTTGTATCTTGGGCAATTGTTCCGAA
>CAMBMC010000280.1 GCA_945868555.1 Chitinophaga pinensis
TAAGCGGAAACAAAATTATTGGCGAATGCAAATTCAAAAGTTGAGTCTTCAAATTCATTTGGAATACATTTCCGAATAATCCCCTCCTCAATAAACGATAAATAGTTTTCTTTTTCCCCTGATTTTAATAAGATTGATTTTTTCGAAAACTCTCGTCTTGTAAGTTTAGAAGAAAAGAATTCCCAGTATTTTTCAGAAATATCAAACATTTTCTCGAAGTATCTTTTTATTTCAATCATGTTGAGTTTTTAAATTTCTATTACTCATTTTAAAAGCGGCTATCGTTTAATGTATCCAAGGCTTATCAAAGATAATTACTCAGAAAATTGTTGAATTAATAATCTCAGAGAATCTTTGATTATCCAACAAAAAAAGGGATCCAATTGGATCCCTTTAGTTTTTCTAAGCCGTATTATTCTTTGATCAGCACCTTGCTCCAATTGCGTTGCCCAGAGCGGATTTGGACAAAGAAGTAGCCGTTGCTTAACTCACTGGCTGAAACAACTTGCGCTTGTCCTCCTTCCCAGCGTGCTTCTTTCAACACACGGCCGGCAGCATCTAAAATCGCATAACTGTCGATGTTCAAATTGCTGTTGAGGGAAATCGTAAACTGCTCACTCGCTGGATTCGGTTGAATGTTCCACTCCATGTTCGTCAATTCTGCGAACCCTAAGCTCGCTGAGTAAATTGGGGAAGTATGCACACAAGCAAAGGTATCGGTCATGGCTACAGTATAACTTCCTGATGTCAAGATGTTCAAGGTATCGTTTGTCGCGCCAGAAACAGGGGCGCCATCCAAATACCATTGAATGCTGTATCCTACGGGTACGCCAGTTGCGACGATCGTGTTCGTATTGTTTGCATAGTTGATGGTCGGCATCAACCAAGGGCTGCAATATACTGCCGTAATGGTATCCGAGAAAGCGACACATCCACTGCTGTTGATGGCAACGACTATGTAAATCCCAGATTGCAGCACTTCATAGGTACTGCTTGTCGCACCGCCGATTGGACTGTCGTTGAAATACCATTGGTAGCTATATCCGTTATCTGGTGTCGTTAAGGTATGTGAAAATTGATCGTAAGTTACAGTTGGCACAGGAGGGTAACCATAAACGTGAATGGTATCTACCGAAATGACAGAAGGCGATGGCAAGATGGTTTGTAGAGTCACGGTATAATTTACCGTGGCACCTGAACCAGAATCACCTCCAGTTACAGCACATCCATTACATCCTGTGAGCATAATGGTGTGATTTCCCATGAAGTCATCCGCACCAAACAACAAATCCCCAAAGGTCTCGTCTGCTTCATACACTTGCAGTACATAGGTGTTTGCTGGATTCAAAAGCACACTTGTTGTAAATGAAACGGCAGGATTTGTATTGCCAATGACACTTGATTGGTAAATCACATTTCCATTCTCTCTTACCTTAATGTAGGTATCTGCCGCATCATACGATGGGAATCCATTTCCATAGTTTGACATGGAATTCACAGTAACATTCGTCAAGGTATAGACATACACCGTATCCAAGTTGGCATAGGCGGTGTAGTTCACCACATAGTCACCAGGTGCATTGTACACTTGCGGAGCTGGGTTTTCTGAGTTGGAGATGTTTCCGTTTCCAAAGTTCCAGTTGTAGGCCAAAAGTCCAGGGTTGTTGTTGGTGAAATCAACTGTGATTGGTGAACATCCTGCCGCTCCAACCATGGTAAATCCGTCGTTGGACGTGGTCACGTTGCTCGGTAGAATTTCGAGGTAAATCTGGAAGGTAAATGGATACCCTTGAACAATCGTGAGGTCGGCAATCACCGTAACTTCAACGTTGTATTGTCCAGCAAGCAAGGGTGTTCCGGCGATGTTCACACAGCCGTACTGGCTTTGTTGTGGGTTGTAGTTACAGCCGTTTGCTGAGTTGTTGCATTCCCAGTTTAGGCCTACTGGCAAGGAAACCGAGAGGATTTTGAAGTTGGTGAAATCGTACCCCAAGGTATCCAAAGGCATGAAGAAGGTAATGTCCGTGTCATATGCCTGTCCAACATAGCCAGTTGGCAGCGTATCGGGATAAATCCCTGTGCTTGTTGGTGTGAAGTCGATGGTACATTGTCCGAACGAAAAATGTGTTAATGCAATGACAATCAGAGTAGTAATTATTTTCATAGTGTATAAGTTTAGGCGAAGATACAAGGAAATTTTATTCAATATTCAATTTTTGGGAATGTGCTTGAACAATAGGTTGGGATAAATTGTTCCGCAAGTCAGTTTTTAGTACTTTTGGGTTCAATACAGAAACACTCTATTTTTATCATTTAAAACACACAAATTATGGCTTTCGAACTACCAAAATTGCCGTATGCATATGATGCTCTTGAGCCGCATATCGACGCAATGACGATGGAAATTCATCACTCAAAACACCACAATGCCTACACGACAAACTTGAACGCTGCGATTGCAGGAACTGAGTTAGAGGGCAAATCCATTGAAGAAATTTTGATGGCATGTAAAGATAAACCAGCTGTTCGCAACAACGGTGGCGGATTCTGGAATCACAAGCTTTTCTGGGAAGTGATGGCGCCAAATGCAGGTGGATATCCAACGGGAGATGTGGCAGCAGCGATTGATGCGGCATTCGGTTCATTCGATGCCTTCAAAGAAGAATTCAGCAAAGCAGCAGCAACGCGCTTCGGTTCAGGATGGGCTTGGTTGTGCGTGGTTGGAGGAAAACTTGAAGTATGCTCAACTCCAAACCAAGATAACCCATTGATGGGTGAAGGTTGCCAAGGAATACCAATCTTAGCGATTGATGTTTGGGAGCACGCCTATTACTTGAAGTACCAAAACCGTCGTCCAGACTATGTGAACGCATTTTTCAATGTGATCAACTGGGACGAGGTGTCACGGAGATATGCTGCGGCTTTGTAAGCAGTAAACAAATAAAATGGAAAGAGCGGTGTCGATGATACCGCTTTTTTTTATGACTGATCTCCTTGGTATTCACTCTTCACTCATCGCCCTCCAGACTTACACTGGTCTTAAGACCCCATCGGGGTCATATCTTTGTAACCCAGAACCAAATGAAATCTCTACGACTCCATCGGAGCCGAACCTGTCTTAGCTAAAATCAATAGCCCTTCTCAATTGCTATTTCTTCTCAATCTCCCTTTCCACCTTTTCACCGCTGCCACCAAAAACAACAGCATCACCGGTAAATACGGATACAAGTACCGTTCTTCATTCATTCGCTGGAAAAAAGAAAGATAGAACATCGAAGCAAACACGGCCAAAGAAAGCAATTTTAGTCGCTGATCTTTGGAACGAATAAGCACCCAAATACCCGAAAGAAGTCCCAAAAGTATGAGCCCAAAACTGATTACTTTCAAAGCGATCACTATCCACGTCTGTCTGTTTGGCGCTTGAAATACATACAGATTCATCATGGACGTTCCAACAAGCTGCTTGAAACTTTTGAGAGGGGTAAGGATGAGGTTGTCAACCTTATGTTCCGCACTGAATTTGTCGCGCACTTGGCGGATGTTTTGAATCAGTTGCTTTTCGCCGGGTAAATAGCCATGCAATGCTTTTCCAGCATAGCTTTGTTGTCGCCATCTGAATTGCTGAAATTCCTGTAGTATGGG
>CAMBMC010000281.1 GCA_945868555.1 Chitinophaga pinensis
GTCGTTTCAGTTGCTGTTTCAGCAGCCGATTCAGTTACTGTTTCAGTTACAGTTTCAGCAGCTGTTTCAGTTGTTGCTTCTGCAGCCGTTTCGGTGACCTTTCTAGTCAACTTTCTAGTCAACTTTTCAGTTACTATATCCGTTGCAACCGCAGCTGCTTCAGCCGTTCCTTCTGATTCTTCTTTGTCGCCTTTAACATTCTTGCGGTCTTCCAAACCTTCTTTGATTGCTCCACAGATTGCTTCCATCACGATGGTGATTGACTTCGTCGCATCATCATTTGCAGGAATTGGGAAATCGACCAATTTAGGGTTAGAGTTTGTATCCACCATCCCGAAAGTTGGGATGTTCAAACGTTTCGCTTCACTCAAAGCGATGTGCTCTTTCAAGATATCTACGATGAAGATAGCAGCTGGCTGACGCGTCATGTCTGCGATGGAACCAAAGTTCTTTTCGAGTTTTTCACGCTGACGTGTCTTGAACAAACGCTCACGCTTGTTCAATGTTTCCCACGTACCATCAGTTTTCATTTTATCAATTGCCGACATTTTTCGGATTGACTTGCGTGTAGTCTGGAAGTTTGTTAACATACCACCTGACCAACGCTCTGTTACGAATGGCATATTGAGTTCAGCCACCATTTGTGCAACGATTTCTTTTGCTTGTTTCTTGGTTGCAACGAAAAGAACTTTTTTACCCGACTTCGCAATTTGCTTCATTGCCGCACATGCCTGATCGAGGTGTGCTATTGTCTTATTAAGGTCGATAATGTGGATACCTTTTTTCTCTTCAAAGATATACGGCGCCATTGCCGGGTTCCATTTTCTTTTCAAGTGTCCAAAATGAACACCTGCTTCCAACAAACTTTCGAAATTTACTTTTGACATTTTTCTATACTTTAAATTGTTTACATTCATTAGTAATTCAACCACCGAAGGGATCCCAAAAGATGGGACGGGTGCATTGGGGTTTGGATACTAAACAACCGAAAAATAAATGATTAACGTTTCGAGAACTGGAATTTCTTACGCGCTTTCGGCTGACCTGGCTTCTTACGCTCAACCATACGAGGGTCACGCGTCATGAGTCCTTCCACCTTCAAAAGCGGCTTGTTCTCTTCAGACAATTCAACTAATGCACGAGAGATTCCCAAACGGATCGCTTCTGCCTGACCGTTGATACCACCTCCAAAAACATTCACTTTCACGTCATATTGACCTGTAGTGTTTGTAATTACAAACGGTTGCTCCACTTTTACTTGTAGCACAGCGATCGGGAAAAACTCCTTATAATCTCTTTTATTTACAATCACCTTGCCCGTTCCTTTTGACAGGTAAACACGCGCAACTGATGTTTTTCTTCTACCTAATGTGTTAATGATTTCCATACTGATTAGTTGAATGTATCTAGGTTAAACACTTCGGGTTTTTGCGCTTCATGCTTGTGATCCGTTCCGGTATACACTTTTAAGTTTGTGTACAACCTGCGGCCAAGCTTGTTTTTTGGCAACATCCCTTTAACTGCTTTCTCTATCAAACGTTCAGGGTGCTTTTCAAGCATTTCCTTCGCGGTCGTGAAACGCTGTCCACCCGGATAACCCGTGTATCGAACGTATTCTTTATCGACCAATTTCGCTCCTGAGAAAGATACTTTCTCTGCATTGATAACAATAACGTTATCTCCACAGTCAGCATGTGGTGTGAAGTTCGTCTTGTGTTTTCCACGGATGATCTTCGCCACCTTGCTCGCAAGGCGACCTACGGTCTGACCTTGGGCGTCTACAACAAGCCACTTTTTATTAGCGGTTTGCTTGTTGCCGGACACGGTTCTGTAACTTAATGTATCCACAATTCTACAATTAATTAAATAAGACAATATCCCCAATTTGGGGGTGCAAAGATATAACTTCTGAACTTATTAACAAATGAATTGTCAAAAAAAGTAGAAAGGATTCTGAAGAATCTTTTTTTTAATGCTCAGCACGTCCAAATGAATTTCTCTGATGGCTCATTTGAAGCGCCAACAGGAATTCTTCGTTACTTAAAATCAATCAAAAATTGGCCAAAACAAACCCGAGATTCGCTTATTTTACTTCTTCTTGAAGGAGTTGATGGCTTGCACCGTAAACTCGCTTAGAACAAGTGCGCCACTCATCCCCGCACGCTCTACCAACAAGTCATCCCAATGCTCCGTCCCTTGCCAAAATGCAGCTTTCAACATGGACATTGCTTCTGGGTTGGACTTCGACAAACGCAAGGCTAGTCGTTCAATTTCGCTATCCATCTCTTCGATACTCTCAAAGGTTTCTGTGTACAAGCCTTTCCGTTTTGCCCAATCCGCCGATCGCCATTCCGTTGCATTGATTGCCAGTTCACTCATAGCAGACAATCCGATTTTGCGCTCAACAGCAGGACCAACGACAAATGGCCCTATTCCAACGGCCAATTCAGACAGCTTAACATCTGCATCTTTTGTCGCTAAACAATAATCCACAGCGGAAGCCATTCCAACACCACCACCCACTGCTTTGCCGTGAACACGACCGATAATGAATTTTGGCGCCTTGCGACACGCATTTATTACACTAGCGAATCCAGAGAAAAACTTCTTTCCCGTTTCGAGGTCATTGATCGAAATCAATTCATCAAAACTTGCTCCTGCGCAAAATACTTTTTCACCAGAAGAGCTCAATACAATCACTTTCACCTCAGGATTGTTGCCTAGCTCAGTAATTGTTAGCGCCAATTTATTGAGAATCTTCCCGGGCAAAGAATTGCTCAAGGGGTGTCCGAATTCTACTGTTGCGATACCATTTGTATCGACTGTATAATGCACATGACCTTGGTCTACCGCTTCTGACATAGTATTTAATTATTGGTCTCTATTAGGCTTGTCGAATGCGCCGCCACCTCGATGGCCACCACGCCATTGCGCACCGCCACCTGTTACCTGTTGGCCTGAACCGCGCGACTCTTTATTGAATGGTTTTTTGAACGCCGGATTTTTCTTTGGTTCAGGCTCCTTCTTCGGCGGACGATTCCCTTTTGGAGAAGCAATTTTCACATCGAGCTTTCGCCCGTTGATATCCATTCCGTGAAGCGCATTGATGGCTTGAATCGCATGATCCGTTTCTTCCATTTCTACATAGCCGAAGCCCTTTGATCGTTTCGATTCACGATCGAAAACAACATGTGCATAGGTCACAGGGCCGAATGCAGAAAATGTCGTGCGCAAATCTTCGGAAGTGATCTCCCAATCCAGATTTGCAATGAAAATGTTTACCATAATTTTTGTGGTTTCGATGATTTATTTATTGTGTTAGTTTATTTAAGTGTAAAGCTATCCGATCCAACCAAATTGCCATCGCAATAGATTTTCACTTTGTAATTCCCTTTAATCAACTCTTCTCCGCGCAAATCGTAATAGATAGCTATGTCAATGCGTTGATTTTGATAGTCAATGTCTTTTTTGTCTGAATAAGCTACAACCCCATTTTCGGTTTGAACGGTATTACTCGTTCGGGACTGAATCACCTTACCATCAGGATTGATGACCAGCATGTATACCGTTTTCTTTCCCGAAGGTGTAATTGGATTTTCAGACAAGGAGAAGGCAGATTTAATTTGCACCACTTGCTT
>CAMBMC010000282.1 GCA_945868555.1 Chitinophaga pinensis
ACTTTGATTGGACCAGTACCATCGCTCACTGTCCATTCGTTGAATGAATCAGGAATAGCTGTTACAGCTGCGTTGCTCACTTTAACCAACATACTTTCGTACATCTCAGCGTTCGCGTCAATTGTACTCAGGTTCAAAGCTGGATAAGCAGTGTATGATCCAACGTTTGTAAATGATGTAACACCACTGATTTGAGTTGTTTTTTCAGTACTTGCTCCTGGCGCATATTCAACAATTGAACCCGATACCAATACGCTATCACCTAGTGCGACAGAGTTGTTCCCGAAATCATACACATAAATTCCGCTAAATCCTGAAGTTCCATCTTGAATCCAGAATCCACTTCCTAATTTAAATCCAGATACTCGTCCACCTACAGTAACCGATTGACCAGCCATGTTTGAAAGGTCACCCCCAGTCGTCGCTTGTGCTTGAGCAATTGACATCGGCGGAGCTGTAATTCCATTCTCTAGAATTTGAATGTCATCCAATTCCCAAGTAGCAGCTGCTGTAGTTGTACTCGCGTAAACGAATGCTACACGCACAGTTGCAGTGCCATTGTAAGTGCTCAAACTAACGTTTCCAGAGTTTACAAAAGCAAATCCACCTGTTGATAGCGCACATGAAGATGTGATGTCTGTCCAAGTAGCAGCAGATGGAGCACCTGATGTATAGTTTGTCGATACTTTCACTGCGATAGGTGCACCAGCGTAGTTTTTTGCGTTGTTGAAGTTCAACATTGGGTTTGTTGCAGTTGACAAATTCACTGCTGGAGAAAGGAACCAGATTTCAGTGTTGTCATTGGTAGCACCATTATACCCTGTAGCTTTCAAATAGTAATCCGTTGGTGAACCAGTATTTGTTACTGTCCAGTTCACGGCACCGACAACTGCTTGATTTGCCCATCCTCCGGATGTCAATGATTGGTCTTGAAAATCCTTCAATGGAAGGTACGTTTGCGCGGATACGCAGTGCCCAAGGGCGATTAGAGAAACAAGTAAAACTTTTTTCATGGTTTGATTTTTAAATTATTGGATCAATCTTTTATTATGATATCATCTAGTTCCCAAGTACTTCCGTTTGTTGATGTACCTGTATATTTAAATGCCACATGGACATTGGATGATAAAAAGGAAAGAAGGCTAACATCACCTGAGTTCACCCAGCTCCAAGCGCCAGATGACAAAATTGGAGATATTTGCACCCAAGTTGCTGTAGACGGAGCACTAAAACCATCGTAATTTGTAGAAACCCAAACAGAAAGTGGCGTCCCTGAATAGTTGTAAGCATTTTGGAACGACAATTTTGGAGCTGTCGCACCAAGCAAATTCATGGTAGGCGAAATCAACCATGTCTCACACGCTGAATTTACACCGCCATTGAAATTCGAAATTTGTCCGTAAGCTGAACCAAAAACAGCTGCTTGGGTATTGGTAGTCCAACTTACGCTACCATTCACCAGTTGAACTGACCAGCCACCTGAAGTGACGTTTTGGTCTTCAAAATTCTTGCTCGCATAAACGGTTGGTTGGCAAGAAGGATTCGGTAAAACGATGTCAGAAGTTCTGCGCAAGTACAACTGCAAATCAGCATTGTAGCGTCCAAGAATTGCCGTTACGGTTCCATTTCCAGCAGGAACAGTTGAACCAGCAAAATTGGAGTACCCACTTGTTCTCATGATGATCGAACTTCCTGAACATTCCAAAAGCGTAATGTTCTTTGACAACTGGTTTGTAGCGTCTGCAAAGGTGTTTCCAGCATCCATGTAGCTAAATTCAACATTCGAAATACGAACAAGACGAGACTCTAATGAAGGATCAGTAAGCACTTGAGCCATCGTCACATCAACAGGACTTACAACGATGCCAGTCTTCAATTTAACCACACTCTTGCTAACGTCAACAGAGTCCAATTGCAAAATTCCGTTGTATTCACTCAAAATTGCTCCATTCAAATTGATTCGAATGGAATCTCCTTCGTACAAACCACCTGAGGCAGTGATACGCACATTCAATCCAGACTGACCATCAGTAACATATACATTCTTATACAAGTTCCCAGAAACCTCATCAGCAGTAACCAAACAATAAAGATTGGTATCGCCATCTCCGAAGTGAATGGTAGTCCCTTGATAAAGCGCACGAAGTTCAGTGACATCGAGTTTTGCACTTTCTGGAATTTCCTTGTAAGGTGGATTGTCGATTTCTTTGCGACAGCTCGACAAAGATAAAACTGCAAAGAGGGCCATCATCAACCCCGTTATTGATACATGTTTCATTCGCTTCATATTAAAAGAGATAAGTAACCATTAAGAAATAAGATGTTCCGTACATATACCCATATTTAGGTGGGAATCTGCCAATGTTGCTTGAATCGAAACGCAATTGTTCAAATCCTCCCGTACGGAAGCTTGTATTGTTTAAGATGTTATTTACGGAGGCTGACAGACGAATCATTTTGTCTTTGATCTTGATTGATCCACCGATATACATGTCGAGCGTGTAATTGTTGTCGAAGAACTTGTTTGTTTTCAGCGAGTGAATAACTGTTTCTCCTACAATTTCATTCCATTGAGGGTCAGAAGGAGTATATTTCGCTAGAGCCTCTTCTGTTCTTCGCGCTGGATTTGGATCGATGTAGATGTTCGTGAAGTAGTTAAACGACGCACCGACAAACCAGTATTTAGGTGAGCTGTACTTTAAACCAATTGACCCAGCCGTTTGCGGCATTCCTCCAATGTGGAAGTTTTTCATATACACGGTTTGATCTTCAGCGATCACAACTGGTGAATTATTTACCGTCACTGTTGCTACTGGTCGAGAGTTGTAAAGGAATTGACCTGTGCCAAAAGCAGCACTTACGGTCCAGTCTGTAGCTACAGTCGCCTCAGCACCCAATTCAATCCCTGAATACAATTGATCAACGTTTGTCATGGTGTAATTGACAAAGTTGCGGTACAAATCATGGTAGAAAGTCTTGGAATAAGTCCCATCATTGATTTGAGAGTAATATGCTGTAGCACGTGCTCTAAAATTTGGATAACGCACTTGGTAGTTGATGTCACCTGACATGATTTGCATGTTCGTCATACCATCCACTGTTTTGTCGCGGTTTCTAGGTGAGATATAAACATTGTAACTGTAAGGCGCTTTTGTCTGATAAATGGCATTGATATTAACGAAGTGACGTCCCGTAATTTTATATACCAATCCACCTTTAACGCCGTAGTTGATGTAATTGTGCTTTTCACCAACGCCAAAAGACTCATTTGGAAACTGACCGTTTCGGATATTTCCTTCACGGAAAAAATTCGTGTGAGACAACTCCAAGGCAGCGTACCAATCTATTTTCTTTCCTTGGTCTTTGATTTGCCCAAAAACAGTTTGAGTGTTGACGTGCATGTTGTAATCGTAACCAAATGTTTCACCTTCAGCGACAAGGTGGTTGGGCAAGTCGATATTGTTTTGCGAGATGTTGGGATCAGCAAATGATTGTTCCGCAAATTGATTCACATCCAACCAATAATCACCCCCCATGAGGTCGAGCATTTTTCTATAGTTGCGACTAACATAACGGTCTATGTTGATTCCGCCCGAAAAAAGCATCTCGTCACTCAA
>CAMBMC010000283.1 GCA_945868555.1 Chitinophaga pinensis
AAAAATCGTACGCCTTTCGGTAGACGAAGGCGATGCTGTTTCTCAAGGACAAATCTTAGCCAAAGTTGATGACGAAATGTTGCAATTGCAGCTTGAAAACGCCGAAATCTCTCTGGAAGGTCAAGAAAATGACAACAAACGTTATAGCAACTTATCTAAGGAAAATGCAGTACCTGAGATGCAGGTAGAAAAGACGCGTCTTGGCTTGAGATCAGCAGAAGTGCAGAAAAAACAATTGCAAAAACAATTGAGAAGCACGAGCATCAGTGCCCCATTTTCCGGAGTAATCACTAAGAAAATGGTCGATTTAGGTTCTGTAATCGGTGGTGGTTCACCACTTTTTGAAATCACAGACATTTCTTTCTTGAAATTAACCGTAAGTGTTCCAGAACGCGACATCTTGAAATTCAAATTGGGCCAAACCGTATCTGTTCGCGCAGATATTTACAGTGGTCGTTCTTTCGACGGAAAAGTCGTCAACATTGGCGTTCAAGCGGACAAGACACACAACTTCAAGATTCAAATCACAGTAAAAAATGCAAGCCGAGAGTTGTTGGCAGGAATGTATGGCTCAGTGAATCTTCAAAACACATCCAGTGTGCGCGCCTTGGCGATTCCACGTAAAGCTTTGGTGGGTTCATCTAAAAATCCGCAAGTGTATGTGCTACGAAATGGAAAAGCCATCCTTACAGCCTTCAATGCAGGGACATCAGATGGCGAGTTCATTGAAGTAATCAGTGGCATTACAAAACTGGACCGTATCGTGGTGAAAGGTCAGGTCAACTTGCAGAATAAATCAAACGTAAAAACTTCAAAATAGGACTGACATGACGCTTACGGAATTATCAATCAAACGTCCGTCCTTCATTATCGTGATTTTCACGATTCTAGTTGGAGGTGGATTATTGTGCTACAATCAGTTGAGTGTCGAGTTACTACCCGACTTCTCTCCGCCGATAATCACAGTAACCACAACTTATCCGGGCGCATCGCCAGCAACGGTTGAAAGTCAAGTATCTAAACCCCTCGAGGATGCCTTGAGTGGGTTGGAAAACATTTCAGAGGTTACTGCATTCTCCTTGGACAATGCCTCCATTCTCTTGCTTGAATTTAAGGCCTCAGCGGATATTGACAAAGTGCTCGAAGATGCGCAGCGCAAAGTAAACAACATTCGAAACAATCTTCCTGAGGGTGCGCAAACACCTGTTCTTTCCAAGATTGAACCAAATGCCTCTCCTGTACTTCAAGTGAGTGCTGTTAGTAAAAACTTAGACGATCGGGACTTCATGGAATTGATGGACGATCAAATTATTCCGCAGATCAAACAAATCAAAGGGGTTGGTGATGTTCAAGTGATTGGTGGTGAAAAGCGGGAATTTCGTGTAAACGTAGACACGGAAAAGATGCGCTTGTACGGATTGTCACTGGGTGCTATCAATCAAGCAATTCGCGCTGCAAATGCAGAATTTCCAACTGGAAAAGTGAAGGATGAATCGGAGCAAGTGACCGTTCGTTTTTCAGGGAAATTCCAAAAAGTGGATGACCTGAAAAATTTGATTTTGGCAAACAACGGAACATCCAGTATTCGATTGAGTGATGTCGCTAGTGTCACCGATGCCTCTAAAGATCAGATCACGATCAGCCGTTTGAACGGCGTGAATGGGGTTGGTTTGCGGATAAAAAAGCAAAGTGATGCGAATGCCGTAGACATGTCTAAAGCCACAAAGGAGCGCTTCAAAGAAATTGAAAAGAAATATAAAAAGGAAGGTATTACCTTCACAGTAGCCACCGACACCTCTATTCCAACGCTTGATTCAGTAAATGCTGTAATCCACGATTTGGAGCTTGCGGTTTTGCTAGTTGCAGCGGTTATGCTTCTTTTCTTACACAGCCTTCGAAATGCCTTTATCGTATTGATTTCGATTCCGGCATCCTTGATTTCGACGTTCATTGCGATGTATCTCCTAGGGTATACGCTCAACTTGATGACACTTTTGGCCATGTCATTGGTTATTGGAATCCTAGTGGATGACTCGATTGTGGTCTTAGAAAATATCTATCGCCACCTTCAAATGGGTAAAAAGCGGCGTCAAGCAGCACTCGATGGTAGAAACGAAATTGGATTTACTGCCTTGGCAATTACCCTCGTGGATGTCGTGGTTTTCTCTCCAGTAGTTTTCATTGAAGGAACCATTTCGGATATCTTGCACCAGTTCTCCATCGTCGTGGTGGTGTCGACCTTGATGTCGCTCTTCGTATGTTTTACATTAACACCATGGTTGGCTTCGCGTTTCGCCAAAGAGGTCGAACTGAATCCGAAAAAACCGTTTCAAGCCTTCTTACTTTGGTTTGAACGGAGAATCACCATTTTTACAAATCAATATGTGAAGTTGGTGGGATGGTCTTTGCGTCACAAGCTCATTATGGCGCTCGTCATTTTTGGAATTTTCGTAGCAAGTATGGCCACCATGGGACTTGGAATCGTTGGACAGGAGTTCGTTGCACAAGGCGATCAAGGAAAGTTCATGATCAAATTGAAATACGATAAAAGCACAACATTTGAAGAAAACAATGCCACTACCTTAGAAATTGAGCAAATGATCCTCGCTCAAAAAGATGTTGTGGACATTGTGTTTGCCAATGTTGGTGGACCAAGTTCTGGTATGGGAGCAGCATCTTTTGGTTCAGAAAATCGTTCTGAGCTTACCGTAAAAATGAAGCCGGGCATGCAAAAAACATATCCCACCATTCGCTATATGAACGAAATTCGTATGCGCATCGAGGATAAACACCCTGGGATTGAGGTGAAGGCCTTAAATATCGGGATGGTGGAATCGGAAGAAGCACCTATTGAACTTTTCCTTTCGTCAGATGATTCTGAACTTTTATTGAGTGAAGCACGCCGCTTAAAGGCTGCCATTCTAGAAATTGATGGAGCAAAAGATCCTACCATTTCTACGGATGATGTAACACCTGAAATTCGCATCGACCTCGATCGAGAGAAAATGGGACAAATGGGCCTACCCATTGCTGTGGTAGGAATGCAACTTCAAAGTGCATTGACAGGCAATGATGATGCGCAATTCGATGATAAAGGTCAAGAATATGACATTCGCGTCATGACAGATAAATTTGACCGAAAAAACGTGGAAGACATCCGAAAGATGACCTTCACCACAAACGATGGAAAACAAGTGGCCTTGAGTCAGTTCGCCAGCATCAGCGTTGAAAACGGAAATGGATCCCTGGAGCGCAAGAACCGTATTTCAAATACAACCATTCGCTGCTATGTCCTTGGTACAGCATCCGGGAACGTTTCCGCGGCGATTGAAAAATACTTGGGAAAAAAGCCTTTAGACAAAAACATCCGCATGCTATGGGGCGGTGAGATCAAACGCCAAAAAGAATCCATGGGCGCTCTAGGCACAGCAATGGGCATCGGCTTGATCTTGGTATATCTCATCATGGTGGCATTGTACGACAACTTTGTTTATCCTTTCGTGGTCTTGTTTTCCATTTTTGTATCGCTCGTTGGAGCCATTCTTGCGCTCAACTTGAGTTCTTCTTCTATGGGAATCTTTACCATGCTTGGAATGCTTA
>CAMBMC010000284.1 GCA_945868555.1 Chitinophaga pinensis
CTACCGTCGCACATCATCGCGCTTGTTGCGTCTGTTGCTGTTGCTGATGTTGAAAAGTTCACGCAAGGATTAAATACTCCTGAACCGATGGTAAAAGTCAAAGTCATATTTCCATTGGCCGTTGTAAATGTTACTGAGTAGGTTCCTGCACACAAGCCAGAAATTGAGTTTCCACCTTGTTGAAGAACCATACCTGTTCCCATCCATACTTCATTCGTTGCGACTAGTGCAGAATCAATTGTTGCTGTTCCATCACAAGCCGTTGGACCTGAAGTGTTTTGGGTAATGATTGGATTCTGAGCGAATGCTAAAATTGTCATGAAGATAAATGACAAAGAAAATAGTAGTTTTTTCATGTGTTTGGATTTAATGTAGCAGAGACGCACAAATTTGTCTTTGCGTTGCGAATGTACATTCTTTTTTTTATTTCTAATCAGTAACGCGTTGTAAACCGACACGTTTTCGTTGAACATCGATTTCTAAGATGCGTACTTCAACATGTTCATGCAAGGCAATAAATTTTGAAGGTTGATCCACGTAGGTACTTGCTAAATTGGATTTGTGAATGAGGCCATTTTCTTTGATGCCAATGTTCACAAAGGCGCCAAAATCCGTCACGTTGGTCACAATTCCAGGCAAGACCATCCCCACTTTCAAATCATCAATCGTGCGAATGTGTGCATCAAACTCCAACACTTTGGCTTTCTTGCGCGGATCACGACCAGGCTTTTTCAATTCCTTGATAATGTCCTCAAAGGTGTATTGGTCAATTTCAGGAAAATCTGTCCGAGCAATGGACTTCAAGAGCTCATCATTACCAATCAACTCCTTTAAATCCACCTTCAATTTCTTCGCGATTTTATTCACCATAGGATAGGTTTCAGGATGCAAGGCAGAATTGTCCAAAGGATTTTCTCCATTTCGAACGCGCAAAAATCCTGCTGCCTGCTCAAATGCTTTGTCGCCCAATCGTTTTACTTTCTTCAATTCTGCACGCGAAGTAAATCCACCAATTTCAGAGCGATATGTCACAATACTTTCCGCCAAAGTAGGGCCCAAGCCGGAAACATAACCCAACAAATACGGCGATGCAGTATTCAAATCTACACCAACGGTATTCACACACGACACAACCACATCGTCCAAGGCATGCTTGAGATCTGACTCATCAACTTCGTGCTGGTATTGTCCCACGCCCACCGATTTCGGATCAATCTTCACCAATTCCGCCAAAGGATCCATCAAGCGGCGACCGATGGAAATGGAACCGCGAACAGTCACATCGTAGTCTGGAAACTCTTTTCTTGCAATCGAACTTGCCGAATAAATGGAAGCGCCATCTTCGCGCACCGAATAAACTTCTAAGTCACGATCGAATCGAATCCGCTTGATAAATGCATCTGTCTCTCTGCCTGCAGTACCATCACCAATCGCGATTACGTCAATCTTATATGCTTGAACCAACTGTGCAACTTTCGCTTGTGCTTGCGACGATTCATTTTGAGGCGCATGGGGATAAATGGTCACGTTGGTCAACAAATCGCCTGATTCATTCAGACAAACCACTTTACACCCGGTACGAAATCCTGGATCAATCGCCAACACGCGTTTTGACCCAACTGGCGCTGCGAGTAACAACTGCCGGAGGTTAGACGAAAACACCTTTATGGCTTCAAGGTCCGCTTTTCGTTTGTACTCATTCATCAATTCATTTTCCAAAGAAGGACACATCAATCTCTTGTATGCCTCCTTGCACGTCGCGGCAACAACAGAAGCGCAAGCATCATTTCCGCGAACAAAAAACCGTTCCAGCTGCTCAATCGCCTCTTCCGCTGCAGGTTGTGCTTTCAAGGATAAAAACCCTTCGCGTTCCGCCCTGATCAAAGCCAAGAAACGGTGAGACGCACATTTATAGAGTGGTTCAGAAAAATCAAAGTAATCGCGGTATTTCGCTCCCTCAATTTCTTTCCCTTTTACCATTTTCGATTGCAATACCGCCCTACGGGCAAATAGCTGACGCACGCGTGTTCGAGCTGGCGCACTTTCGTTGATCCATTCGGCCATGATGTCCATCGCACCTTGAATGGCTGAAGCTTCATCCTCCACATCCACTTTTACAAATCGCTCTGCCATTTGCTCGGGATCACCACCGCGCTGCGACATGATCATCTTTGCCAAAGGCTCCAAACCCAACTTCTTGGCTTTATCGCCGCGCGTTTGCTTCCGTTGCTTATAGGGCAAATAAACATCTTCCAATTCGATGGAATCATAACAAGCTAAGACCTTTTCCTTCAATTCTGGGCTTAATTTTCCTTGTTCCTCAATGGACGAAAGAATCGTTTTTTGACGTGCAATCAGCTCATCGTGCTTTTTAGCTAAATCGCGAACCGTAGCAATCTCCACCTCATCCAAAGCACCCGTAATCTCCTTTCGATAACGAGCAATAAATGGCACCGTCGCACCCGACTCCAACAGTTGTAAGGTGTTATCGACAGACCGTTTATTGAATCCGCTATGGTTGAGAATGAAGGCGCTTTTTTCCATGAATGAATGGTCTTTTTGAAATAAAATTGTTGTGGACAAAATCTAGTTTACCTATCTTGCCCGACAAATTTAGCGTTTCATGAAGAATTATCTCATCGCCATTTGCGCTCTTTTCTTGATTTCTTTCACCATTCAACAAGTGATTGAACAAGGAAAGGCAAGTTATTATTCATCCAAGTTTGAAGGGAGACGCACCTCTTCGGGCGATATCTTTCGCCAAGACAGTTTAACAGCCGCACATAAAACCTTGCCCTTTGGAACGCGTGTTTTGGTGAAAAATCTCAGCAATGACTCGAGCGTTATTGTTAAAATTAACGACCGGATGGGCAAAAGTTCACCACATATCATTGATCTTTCGCTCAAGGCGGCAAAAAAGCTTAATTTTGTAAGACAAGGCATCACCACTGTGACGCTCGAAAAAATAGAACAATTATGAAAAAATACATCTTCGCATTTGCAAGTGCCTCACTTTTGGTGGCTTGTGCACCAAAAGTGATTGTTGAACAAGAGGTTACACCAATAAAAGAACAAACGGAGACGAAACCTGAGGTGAAATACCTAGAAGGGAAAACGCTTTTTGATACCAACTGTGGCAAATGCCATGACCTCCCGCATCCATCGCAATACAGCAAAGCACAATGGGCGAAGATCGTCCCTCCAATGTCCAAAGAGGCCAAGCTAGACCCTACGCAGGAAAATCAAATCCTACTGTACGTGCAGTATGGCGCGATGAATTGATGCATGAAACGCTTTGATTTTCTACGAATACTCGGAGGAACAAGCGTTTTAAGCTCATTCAATTTCTGATGGATATGCTAGAAAACTTAATAATTATAGATGCCTCCACAGTTCTTGCAGGACCATCAGTAGGGACCTTTTTCGCAGAATTGGGGGCAAATGTCATAAAAGTTGAAAATCCAAACATCCCAGATGTCACGCGTTCGTGGAAATTGGCCAGTGAAGATCAGGAGTCTCCCATATCCTCCTATTTTTCATCCGTCAATTACCTCAAGAAAGAAAAATTCATTGACCTAAAAAATAGCGACGGTCATGC
>CAMBMC010000285.1 GCA_945868555.1 Chitinophaga pinensis
CTGTCTGACCTAAACGACCTACCGCAGGCATGATGAGTTGTGCTACAATCGCCGTGTCGTCAAGTTGTGCAAAGACGCGTTCTACCTCAGCATCAAGGTCCTTATTTTCTGTTAAGAAATCACTGAGTATAAATTCTTTCTGTACTTCGGGTTGAATGCGTTTTTCAGGTTTTTTCTCCGCGTTTGATGTTTGTGCACAGCTGTAAAATAGTGTAACTAGGACACTCGGTAAAAGGAAATATTTTCTCATGGATGAAAGATCTTGTTAAAATAGATGCCAAAGTTAAAGTCCTTCAAGGCGCGAGAAGGCACGAACCGGGACGTTTTTTGCACAATCCCATTGTCAACAAACATTTTGAAGCCCATGACAGGAGTAGTTTTTGTCGCTCCAGTAATTTTTGAAACACACCCAAAACGCAAGTCGTAAAAGCAAAAGGTTTTACCCTCAGTGCTTGTTGTATAGTAGCCATCGGAGATAAATTCGAGCTGCTTGGAATAATTTTTATCAGGCCATTTCAATTGGTGCAATTCTTTTTGATGTTTTGGTATGGTGTCCACCTCATTCGGATTAAAATCGTAAAAAATGGATTTGTAAGCGACGTAATAATTCGTATCATCTTCGGCGAGCATCATCCAATAAAAACTAGTGAATGGCATTGGAGCAACCATGGCGTTTCTCGTTTTTAAATGACTTTCGGCAAAATAGTTATTGGCATTCCCCAAAATAAGTAGCTTGAGGATTACTCCAAAAAGCAGGTAACTTGTCGAATAAATGAGTCCACCGTTATTCCATTTTCTGCGGGAAATACTCTCTCGTGTTTTCGCCATGGCAATGATCAGGCAAATCATAAATGGCAAAGTGTACATTGGATCAATGATGAATACAGTGTTGAATTTTATTCGCAGGTCGAATGGCCAAAAAAACGAAGTCCCATAATTCGTAAACATATCCAAAATGGGGTGAGTAATAATCCCCCAGAAGAATAGGCTAATCCACATTTTTTGTTCGTGTTTTTTCTTGTAAAGTTTATGGACCAAGCACCCAAGAATTGGGGCCATAAGGCAAGCGAAAAGAATGGAGTGGGAAAGCCCACGATGCACTAGCGCACCATCGATAGGGTGGTATAAGCCACTGAAAATGACATCTAAATCTGGGATTGTTCCAGCAATAGCCCCCCAGAGTGGTGCTTTGTTGCCTATTTTTCGTCCTGCGACGGCCTCGGCAACTGCAGCTCCGAGAACAATTTGAGTAAGTGAGTCCATAATATATCCTACAAAATTATAGTTAAAAACAATGAGGTAAGCAATTGTTCAATTTTGTAACTTCAAGTACCTAAACTGAATTTATGAGAAACCACCAAACCATCAAATCGTGGGCTGAAGATGACCGGCCGCGCGAAAAAATGTTAAGTAAAGGAAGATCAGCACTTTCTGATTCTGAGTTGTTGGCCATTTTAATTGCTACTGGATCTACAAAAAAATCAGCCTTGGATCTCGCAAAAGAATGCCTCAACTTGGCAGGAAATGACCTTGCGAAATTATCACGTCTCACCGTGAATGAGCTCTGTAAGATAAATGGTATTGGCCCAGCGAAAGCTGTCACCTTAGTGGCATCTTTGGAGTTGGGCAGACGAAGAAAAGACAAGGCAATTGACAAAAAAATGCGCATTGTTTCTTCCCAAATTGTGTATGACCACATGCGGCAATATTTACAAGATTTGTCCCACGAAGAGTTCTATGCCATCTTATTGAATCGCGCCAATGAGGAAATCCGTACCGTTCAAATTTCTTCTGGGGGCTTATCCGGAACCGTTGCCGATGGAAAAATGATTTTTAAAGCGGCGATAGAAAACAGCGCACATGGCATGATCCTCGTGCACAATCATCCGAGTGGGCAACTTTTTCCGAGTGATAGCGACAAAAGTTTGACGCGTAAAATGGTTCAATTTGGAAGCTTTATCGATTTGCCCATCTTGGATCACCTCATTTTCGCCGATAATGGTTATTTTAGCTTCGCTGATCAAGGAATACTTTGATTGAATCAATTTTAGCTCATGAAACGCATTATTACTATTGTCGGTGCACGTCCTCAAATCATAAAATCATCAGCGATAAGTCGCGCTGTGAAAGGCCCATTCAAGAATCTACTTGAAGAGATTATTGTGCATACGGGTCAGCACTATGATGAAAACATGTCGGATGTCTTTTTTAATGAATTGGATATTCCCTTGCCTCACTACAACTTAAATGTTGGAAGCGCTTCACATGGGGTGCAAACAGCGCGCATGATTGAAGGACTAGAAGCAATTTTCTTGAAAGAAAAACCGACGGCTGTTCTCGTCTATGGGGACACCAATTCTACCATCGCCGCAGCATTAGCTGCAATAAAAATTTATATCCCGGTTGTGCATGTTGAAGCAGGTTTAAGAAGTTTCAATAAATCCATGCCTGAAGAAGTAAATCGCATCGCTTGTGATCACATGTCAACATTGCTCTTTACACCAACTGTGACGGGCCTAGAGAACCTTAAGCGTGAAGGCTTTACTTTGGATAGCAATGAAAAAGCGAGTGCAGATTGCCCCAAAATATACCATTGTGGGGATGTGATGTACGACAATAGTCTTCACTTTTCTGATTTATCTTCGCGTTCATCGACACTATTGAAATCGTTGAATTTAGAAGGCAAATCATATATACTGGTAACTGTACATAGGGATTCCAACACAGATATCTCATCGAATCTTAAGGGTATTTTCAAAGCACTTATTCAATTGAGTGCAAAGTATAAGCAAACAATTGTTCTTCCGTTGCATCCAAGAACAAGAAATATGTTGGAGAAACAACTGACTCCCGAATTGTATCAGTCGGTCATCGGTAATGATCAGATTATCATTATTCCACCCGCAGGTTTCTTAGATATCATTGCCTTGGAAAAAAATGCATCCTTGATCATTACGGATAGCGGAGGATTGCAGAAGGAGGCATTTTTCTTTAAGAAGCCATGTATTATTCTTCGAGAGCAAACGGAGTGGATCGAAATCGTTGAAAACGGGAATGCTTTATTGACTGGCGCTTCAGAAGATAAAATTCTCGATGCCTATCTCCAATTGAGCACCCATACTGACCACAGTTTTCCTGAATTTTATGGAGACGGCAGAGCAGCAGAATTTATTTGCCAAAAAATCATCGAAGAGCTTTAGGATGCTGATTTATGTTGATGAAATATCGGAACGTTTAATCTACACCTTGGATTTTGTTTTTAAGGAACGTGGTTTGAGCTATTCATTAACGAATGACGGTCAACATTTTATTACTTCGTCAACAGCGAAAATCAATTATTCTGAACGCTATTTTTCGAATGAACTACAGCTTAAATCCTCAACAGTTCTCTTTGATGAGGAGGTATTTGTTTATGAAATAGGCAGTGGCACCTTTGAAGACGAAGAGTGTTTATCGTTTAACAAAGTCATTGATCCATTGGCTTCCATCTTTTATGTGATTACGCGTATGGAAGAGACCACCAGTACCTTTGAAGATCGACATGGCCGATTTCCTTTGGAGCGCAGTGTTTTGCATCGTTTCGGATGGATT
>CAMBMC010000286.1 GCA_945868555.1 Chitinophaga pinensis
ATTCACCTTGACATAAAGCAGATCACTCGCCGGTACGGGATAGACTTTCAATGGAGTAATTGATTCCTCATTTACCCCTACATTTCCACCAACAGCTACCTCCATATAGACAGGAAGGTGATCGCTCATGTAGTATAGTGCATTGATGACAGTCGTAGGTTCAGAATTGTTCACGGGGTCAATAAGTGAACTGTTCAAGCGCAGTCCATCTTGACCGACAGCGCGGTAAGATCCAGAAATGTATTTAGCACCCTTTGAACCTGTTTGCATGTCGTCCGAAAATAAAATCATATCAAAGCGGTCATCCATGCCACCCGTAGATCCACCATCGATAGCTACTGTTCGCGTGCTCTGAGTGAAATGCATTTTGTAAAACGTATTCGCATGCCAGATGCCACTTCCCACTACATCGTACAAATTGGCTTGAGTTGATCCAGTAAAGTTGATGTAGGCCGCTTCGGAATTGTTGTAGACGTTCATGTCACCAGCAACAACGGTATTTTCAGCATAAGCGCGTGTCGACAAGTAACTCTTTAGCACAGAAGTTTCGCTTCCTCTTTGCGCAATATCGGAAGCTGTATTTCCGGCCTTGAGGTGCGCTGCGTACACATAAAAATATACTGTATCCGACTGTGCTGTCATTCCAGGCTCTTTGTAGTACAAAATATACTCATTGAAATCACGAAGCGAGGTGGTAATGGTATTTTGATCCACAAGTCCCAATTTCTGAGTATTGTAAAACAGCATATTTTCATCGTCTGGACTTTGTACATACAATGCTTTCTCGTAATATGTTATCCCATTTTGATTGAGTGCTTGTGAAATAATATTTGTTGCACCTACAGGTTGGGTGATTTCATTCACCAAAAACACATCTGGTTTTATGTGTTGCACGATCGTCTTCAAGTATGCAATACGTGACGTATTTATATCTGGATAATTCAAAATATTGTACGTCATAAATTTGATGGTATCCTGCGCTTGTGCACCTTGAATACAGAGAACCAAAGCGGAACCCAAAAGAAGTGATTTAAATTTCATTTTTAGAGTTTTTCTTTGATGAGGTAAAGATACACCGGAAAGTGATCACTAAACCCACCTTGCCAATTTGAACCCACGTAGGTTCTGAAAGGATAACCCGCAAAACTACCTGTTGCTCCTTTCAAATATGCTTCATTAAAAACCTTTGCTTTGAAGAGCTTGTACGATGAAAAATCACTACCCGTTTCCACCATTGTTGATGTACACATGAATTGATCAAATAAATTCCATGAGTCTCTCCACGCAAGAGTACCTATCCCCTGCAGAAAGTGCTTTTCCATGGGGTTATAAAGTTGACCTGGCTGTACTTTAGAAATATCTCCTTCTGTCAACATGACATTTTTAATGCTGTAACTCACTGGATCGTCATTCAAGTCACCCATGTAAATGATCTTCGCATCGGGCTCCACTTTACGAATGGAATCCATAATGCTCATTCCAAGCTGAGCAGCGAGCATACGTTTTGGACGACTTCTTCGCTCTCCACCTCTTCTTGATGGCCAGTGTGCAACAATAAAATGGAACGATTCACTACCAATTTTTCCGTTAACCAATAACTGATCGCGTGTGAAAAAACTTGTGTCACTTGGATCCTTGACTGTATATGTTGCTGAGGATTCGTATTGAAAATACTTCTCTTGATACAGCAAGGCCACATCGATACCGCGCCGATCAGGCGAATCATAGTGCACGATTTTATAATTACGTCCACTAATTGAGGGCATCGCGACCAAATCTTGAAGCACAGTTAAGTTCTCTATTTCACATACTCCAAGTATAGCAGGACCATCAGGTTGACTATCCGTTCCTAAATCGGCGATAACACGTGCCATGTTTTCCAACTTCTGTTGATACTTCTGTGAATCAAAATGCTTATCCCCATTTGGAGTAAAATCATCTTGCAAGACCTTGTTTGGGTCAGGATCAATAATGGTATCATGTAAATTCTCAAGATTGTAGAAGCCTACACAGACCACATTGTATTGTTTTCCATCGACCAATTGCTGTCCAAAAGCAACGCTAATCTGGATGAAAACAACGCTAAATAAAAACCAAATTCTCATGCTTGCAAAAGAACAAAATAAAATTGGATTGTATCACTCTCTTCACACAGGAATAACACTAAATCGTTTAAGGTTAAATTCCTATGAAATCCAAGCATTTCTGCTTTTTTAGTGTACATTTGCCTCGCTAATAAGATACATCAGATGCGAAGAGCTACAGGTTTACTCCTTTTATTGCTTCCCCTAACATCCTGGACTCAAGTTCCGGACTCAACGGCTAAATTGAATGACACCAGTGAAGTGGTCGTTTTTAGTTTAACCGCGGATGACTTGGAGAACGATGCACAGAATCAAGACATCTCCACATTGTTACAATCATCGCGTGACGTTTTCGCGAGTATTGCAGGATTTAATTTCAGCAATGCGCGCTATCAAATTCGTGGCCTTGAATCAGACCAATATTCAGTTTTAATCAATGGTGTGCCAATGAATGATCCAGAAATGGGTTGGGGAATTTACTCGTATTGGGGTGGATTAAATGACGTGACACGTTACCCAGAATCGGGCATTGGTTTAGGTTCTTCGAATTACAATTTCAGCGGAGTTGGTGGATTTTCAAACATGGATCTACGCGCTTCATCAGATAGAAAAGAATCGCGTGTAAGTTATGCAATGACGAATCGCACGTACCGCAATCGCTTAATGTTTACACATTCAACAGGTCAAATGACCAACGGTTGGGCAGTAACCTTCTCTGGTTCATACCGCTGGAGTCAGGAGGGTTATGTGGAAGGTACTTATTTTAGTGGTGCGAGTTATTTCCTTTCGGTCGAAAAGAAAATAAATGCGAAACACAGCATCGGGCTAGTAGGTTTCGGAGCACCAACAGTACAAGGCCGTTCTGGAATCGCTGTTCAAGAGGCATTCAACCTGACAGAAAACAATTACTACAATCCTTATTGGGGTTGGCAGACAGATGGCAATACGGGAGAACGAGTGAAGCGCAACGCCCACGAACGAAACAATCACCGTCCATCTGTTTTCTTAAATCACTATTGGACACCAAACAAGAACATCACTGTTAACTCAGCGTTGTACGGAACATTTGGGAAAACTGGAAATTCAAACTTAAACTGGAACGACGCGCAAGATCCGCGTCCTGATTACTACAAATACCTTCCGAGTTATACGGCAACGATTGATCCAACTGCTTCTGCTCAAGCAACAGCCGCATGGGGAAGTGATCAATCGGTGAGTCAAATCAATTGGGATGGACTTTACAATGCGAATTACAACAACACATTTACTCAAAACAACATTGATGGTATAGCAGGAAATTCGCTTGAGTTTAAACGTTCACGTTACATCATGGAAGAATACCGTTCTGACCCTTTGCAACTTGGATTTAATTCTATTTACACGCGACGCTTGAGTGATGACATGCTTTTTTCGGGCGGAATCAACATTGACCGTTATGTAAGTCGCAACTACAGAAAAATGCTCGACCTCATGGGCGGTGATTATTGGTTGGATGTGAAT
>CAMBMC010000287.1 GCA_945868555.1 Chitinophaga pinensis
GAATCAGCGACACCAACCTGATTGCCTCCAATTCCAATATACGCAACACGGTTTTCTTCAATCGGACATCGAGTATTTTTAGCGCAGAATATACATTTCAGGATTTAGTTTCAAAGTCCTTGTTGGCTACAGGGTTTGATTCCAAGGCCAATCGTTACCATGAACTTTCATTTCGATGGAACATTAAACGCGTGTTTTCGGTAGAGTCGAAAGGTCAAGTTGGAACTAAAGATACACGCGCCGACTACACCGCGGGCAGAAATTATTCCTTGGCCTATTACTTCATTCAACCGAGTTTGATCTATCAGCCCACGACTGCTTTTCGCATCACCCTGGATGGGCGGATTTCCGACAAGCAAAACGCGAAAGATTTAGGGGGGGAACGTTCCTCTATTATTGAGATCGGCACAACATTTAAGTACAACCAGCAGGACAAGGGAAGTTTACAAGGAGGTGTTAAAATGGTGCGCATCAACTACAATGGCAATCAAAATTCAGCACTTGGGTTTGAGATGCTCGAGGCCTTGAAGCCCGGGGTCAATTTCACGTGGAATGTTGGTTACCAGCGTTCAGTATCGAAAAACCTTCAATTAAATCTTCAATACAATGGCCGTAAATCAGAGAACAACCGCATGATTCACTCTGGTGGAATGGAGATTCGCGCGTTCTTTTAGGTATTTATTGGCTTGATTCTTGTCAAAGGCGCTGCAAATCAAAAGAAATGAATACGCTACTTACCCTTTCTAAGCGCCTGCGCAAAGCCACTTTTGCACTTTTTGCATTGACCATAATCCTAAGCTCTTGTGGAGGTCATTCACTAAAACCAAAGCCAGTAGCGAAACTACAAACGGCAAAATCGGTCGGTAGCGAACCACAGAAAGATAAGGAGGAAAAAGTACAGCAAGTGCCTAAGCAGAAAATCATTCCACCCGAAATACTTCCCTGCCCTGGTCCGTGTCCAGATCCATATCCTTACCCTATTGAACCCATTTTTCCAGACCCACCCATTGGCCCTTCTCCAACTGGTGGCCCGTGCCCAACATATGATGAACCACCGTATGATAACTTTCAAGTCGATGTTCAACCCGAATATCCAGGTGGGACAAGTGCATTGATGACCTTTATTGATGAGCACCTCATTTACCCACCCGAAGCGCTAGAAAATGGAATTGAAGGACGTGTATTTGTGCGTTTTACCGTGCTTAAATCTGGAGAGACAGCAGATTTTAAGGTTCTTCGCGGTTTGTCTCCAACGATCGATCGTGAGGTCATTCGGGTATTAAAGGGCATGGAAAAATGGCAGCCTGGAATGCTGAAAAATGAACCCGTAGATGTTTATTTTACGCTCCCGGTGAAGCTCTCGCTAGACTAAGATTCTTAACGAAGGAATAGCTCACAGACCACTCCGTCGGACAAGGTAATTTCTGGAACGTAGAGTTCCTCACATGGGATGCCTTTGACGATTTCCAAGAACAAATCTACAGCGGGAACAATCACATCGGCACGATCAGCATTCAAATCGAACCTAGCCATGCGTTCCTCTAAGTTCATGTCGTTCAATTCACTGCGCAACTCGGACAATTCGGACAATTTTAATGGGTCCATTTCGCTGTGCCCTAAGATTTTATGTATGCGTCGTATGTTCCCACCTGTAGCAAATACGGTATAGGTGAGTTCATTTGGAATGTTCGTTTTAATCCATTGCGCCATTTCTTGCCGAATGGCCTCCGTAAATCCTTGCGCTAAAATGCGCACCGTTCCAGCATTGAAGGAGAAAGTTGGACCATAAACACCCTTCAAAACGGAACTCACTTCGGTGCTTCCACCTCCCACATCAATCATGATGCATGAATCTGTTTGGGTTTCCGTGAGTGCCAGTATACCCGCGCGAATTAATCCAGCTTCTTCCTCTCCCGAAATTATGTCAAGGTTTATTCCTGTGGTTTGAGTGATTTGCTGAGCGACCTCTTTTCCATTTGTAGCATCGCGAAATGCGGATGTAGCGACTGAACGCAATGCTTCAACCTGCCATTCCGCCGCCATGGAGTGGAGCGTTTTGATTGCCAATTGAAGATCAGTCGCTTTCTCTTCGGAAATATTTCCTGAGTTGAAAACATCTTGGCCAAGCCGAATGGGGAAACGATGTGCAAACAAACGATTCAATAAAATTTTTGAATCAATTTGGTCAATGTCATAGATGTGCAAACGCACCGCATTTCTACCAATATCGATGGCACCAAGTCTCATCCGTCTAGGTTTATTTTTTTCTAAAGAAAATTTTAATTGGCACCCCACAGAAGTCAAACTTCTCACGCAAACGATTCTCTAAGAAACGCTTGTAGGAATCTGGGATGTACTGTGGTAAGTTACAAAAGAACGCAAAAGCAGGTGAGTGCGTTGGCAACTGTTGCACATACTTGATGCGAATGTATTTCCCTTTTACAGCGGGTGGCGGTGTCGCTTGGATGACGTCCAACATGACCTCGTTCATTACTGAAGTAGGGATTTTCTTCGTTCTATTTGCGTGCACCATCATCGTTGCTTCCAAGGCCTTGTGGATGCGCTGTTTTGTCAAGGTAGAGGTAAAAATGATCGGCACGTCATTGAATGGCGCCAACTGTTGGCGGATATTCTCCTCGTACTTCGCCATGGTATTTTGATCCTTATCGACCAAATCCCATTTGTTGATGAGAACAACCACACCCTTCGAATTTTTTTCAATGATGTAGTAGATATGCAAATCTTGCTTTTGAAGTCCCTCTTGCGCATCAATCATGAAGATGCATACATCGGCATTTTCAATCGTTCGGATGGAGCGAAGTACAGAATAATATTCAATGTCTTCTGTCACCTTTGCTTGCTTGCGAATTCCAGCTGTGTCAATCAACATGAAGTCAAAACCAAAGGCCTTGAACCGTGTGTTGATGGCATCGCGTGTTGTACCTGAGATTTCAGTGACGATGTTGCGTTCCTCGCCCGTAAGCGCATTGACCAATGATGATTTTCCAACGTTTGGTTTCCCAACTATAGCAATGCGGGGTAGATCATCCTTTTCGTTCACGCTTTCATCGCTCTTGTCAAAGTACTTCACGACTTCGTCAAGAATTTCACCCGTTCCACTTCCGTTGGTTGCAGAGACATCGAACACATCACCCAAGCCAAAGGCATAAAATTCTGCAGAGAGTCCAACACGATCGGTGTTGTCCACTTTATTGGCAACGATGAGGACGGGTTTTTTTGATTTTCTCAGAAGTCCGGCTACCATCTCATCGAGATCAATGATTCCTGCCATGACATCCACCATAAAAAGAATTACGGTAGCTTCCTGAATGGCGATTTCCACTTGTTTTCGGATTTCTTTTTCGAAGATGTCATCCGACCCTTTGATGTATCCACCAGTATCCACCACAGAAAACTGTACGCCATTCCACTCGCCTTTACCGTACAAACGGTCGCGTGTAACCCCACTTATTTCTTTAACGATCGCGTTGCGTGACTCCGTCAGGCGGTTGAACAAGGTTGATTTACCTACGTTCGGGCGACCTACTATTGCTACTATGTTGCTCATTTTATTTAATTAAG
>CAMBMC010000288.1 GCA_945868555.1 Chitinophaga pinensis
TTGGCGCCCCGGCTATAGCAGGAGCTTCGGTTACTGCAGAAGTAAATGATCACGTGAAAGGTGACAAAGTTATCGTTTTCCGTAAGAAGCGAAGAAAAGGTTATAAGAAGAAAAATGGCCACCGTCAGAGCTTTACATCGATTACGATTAAAGACATTAAAGCATAAGTTTTCCTTCAGGAATTAAAATTTAAAGAAAATGGCACATAAAAAAGGAGCCGGTAGTTCGAAAAACGGACGTGAATCGCACAGCAAGCGCCTAGGCGTAAAGATTTTTGGTGGTCAAGCAGCAATCTCTGGTAACATCATCGTTCGTCAAAGAGGAACGCAACATCATCCAGGTGAAAATGTTGGAATTGGAAAAGACCATACATTGTATGCACTTACAGATGGATTAGTTGCATTCAGAAAGAAAAAAGACAATCGTTCTTTTGTTTCAGTAGTACCTTTTGCTGCTGAAGCGTAAGCAAGGAATTGAAATTTATAAAGAGGCGAGCCGAGTGTTCGCCTTTTTTATTTTCTATTTTATTACTTTTGCCAGGCTTTAATCCCGATTTAACAAAAAGAATGTTTGCGCAAATTTCTATTTTATTCAAAGAAAATTCCAAAGTTTCCCTAGGAAGTTTGGCTAGTACTTTTGCCTTGATTTTTACTTTCCTCTTGAACACGAAAGGGATTTTGGATCTTGCCTTGAATAACTCAAATACTTTCGTGAACATTATTGTTTTGACCATAGTGTTGTTTATTGGTGTCCTCTGTGCATTTTTTGTTTCCGCCAGGTTTTCATCAAAAAAAGAAAAATTATCTGAGCAAAAAATCGTAACAGAGGTAGAATCCACTTCTACAACTGCTTCAGTTAATAAGAAAAAAAAACGTCTTTTCATTGCGCTATTAATCAGCTCGTGCATCATGGTTTTGGTAAGCGTATTTTTGATTGTTGGCATTCGCCAAATGAGATATGCAGAATTACACTACATCGCACTAACGGATGAATTAAGTCCGAATGAATGTGAAATATTTAAAGCTGAAATCCAGAAAAAGAGTCAAAAAGAGTATATTGGATTTGATGCCAGCCAAGTAAAAATTATTGAAAGAACTCCAGAGATGCATCAATGTATTTTAAAACCAGCCTATTTCTTAGAAAGTTCTTGTGCCGACAAATACAATGAGTTATCGTCTTACACAGCTTTGAGTAAAATTTCAGGCATAGATGTCCATATCGCACCCGCTTCGAGTGTCACAAGTATTCCAAACCGAATCGATTATTTTTCAGGAGGCAACGGAACATTGAAGAGAATATTAACAAAATTGAATGCGTTCTACGATAAATTCGCGAACCTCATTCACTAAATCAAAGCATTAGCTCACTTACATTTCATTTTTTCAATCAACAAAATGTTAGAAATCACCCGCATCCGCACCGACAAACAAGCCCTAATTGATGGTTTGAAAAAACGCAATATTGACGCTACAGAAACGCTTGACTCAATTCTCCTTGCAGACCAACAGTGGCGAAGTGGGAAGACTGAGCTTGAATCAATTTCAGCGGAACTGAATCAATTGGCCAAAGAAATCGGTGAATTGTTCAAACAAGGCAAGCAGGATGAAGCCGCAGCAGCAAAGGAAAAGACAGCCGGTCTTAAAACAAAAGAAAGCGAATTGAAGCTGACTGTGGATGCCCATGAGGCGGCAATTACCCAATTGCTCTATACCCTACCGAATGTGCCAAACGAACAAGTGAAATTTGGTAAAAACGAACAGGACAACGAAACGGTGTATGAAGAAGGTACTGCACCGAACTTCGATTGCACAGCGCTCCCGCATTGGGACTTGGCAAAGAAATATGAGCTCATTGATTTTGAATTGGGGGTAAAGGTTACCGGCGCTGGATTTCCATTTTACCGTGGAAAAGGAGCAAAACTTCAACGCGCGCTCATTTCATTCTTTCTTGAAGAAGCAGATAAAGCTGGATACGAGGAGTTTATTCCACCATTGTTAGTGAACGAAGCGAGTGGTTACGGAACAGGTCAGCTGCCAGACAAAGAGGGACAAATGTACTACTGCAAGGAAGATGATTTCTATTTGATTCCAACAGCCGAGGTACCATTGACCAATATCTACAGAGATGTGATTTTGCCAAACGATCAATTCTCGATTAAATTGACCGGATATACACCGTGCTTTCGCCGAGAAGCTGGATCTTACGGAAAAGACGTGCGCGGACTAAACCGTTTGCACCAATTCGACAAGGTTGAAATCGTGCGCATCGAGCATCCGGACAACACCGCGAAAGCACTCGATGAAATGATTGAGCACGTGAAAAATCTCTTGTCAAAGCTCGGATTGCAATACCGCATTTTGCGTTTGTGTGGAGGCGACACCGGCTTTGCATCTGCCATGACCTATGACTTTGAAGTGTATTCAGCTGCCCAAGAAAAGTGGTTAGAGGTGAGCTCAGTTTCTCGCTTCGACACATTCCAAGCCAATCGATTGAAGTTGCGTTTCAAAAATGCAACGAAGAACAATCAACTTTGTCACACCTTGAACGGATCGGCGCTAGCCCTTCCACGTATTGTCGCTGCCATGCTCGAAAATCATCAAACAGCAGACGGAATCAATATCCCAGAAGCCTTACACAAATTTACGGGCTTTACGAAAATTGATTAGACACCTCAGCAACTGTTAAATATCTATAATTCGAATTGGGCAGATTGGTTTTCCAATTTGATGGTGTATTTTAGCGACTATGAAAATTTTTAGCTTCTTCATTCTTTTTGCGTTTACCCTTCTCTTTGCTTCCTGTGGAGATTTGGATAAGCCAAAGCACCTGAAAGCAATTGCCAAAATGGAGGAATCTATAGACAGCATGCACATCGTCTTAAAAGAAAATCGTTTGGACACATTAGCCGGGATTCAAATTGCCGCAAATGCATTATTGACCCGTTTTAAAACGTATTATGTCACAGACACCATAGACATGGAGCTTGGAAAAAAAATGAATCAATTCAAACGCGTCATGAAATCCATCAAACCCAAAAAGGGCAGAGGCGCGAAAACCAGCACAGAATCAAATGAAATTATCATTGCCGACCGATCCATCGGAAATGGGTTTGCCGTCGTTCATAGCGGTTTGAAGGCAGAAGAGCAAACCTTGACTGACTTAAAAAAGGATATCGAAAACGGAAATGGCAGACGCGACAAGTACGCCGAGTACATAAAATTTGAGCAGCAAAAAGTATTTCAGCTTCAACAATTATTGAAAGCTTATGTAGATCATAAAAACAAAACCATCAAAGATTTCAACGAAATATACGGTGAGTTAAATGCCTTTTCTCTCAAGTTGATGGAAAAAAAATAATCGAGTTTGAAACATCCCGCTTTGAAAATAAACATCCTCTTGCTGTTCATCCTTTTTTCTCCTTACTTGTATTGTCAAGGTGAAACAGACCAACAATTGGCACAACTCTATTATGCCAAAGGTGAGTTTGTCAAAGCACTTGGGTATTATGAAAACTGTACACTGCCGATCCATCAAAATTCTATTTCAACCGCTACCTCGATTGCCTCATTGAGACCGATCAAC
>CAMBMC010000289.1 GCA_945868555.1 Chitinophaga pinensis
CATATTTACCACATCGGATTTGAACAAAAATTTCCCGACAAGTTTTTCGTTTTTCTTGTACTCGCTCACGCTGCTTGCGATTTTTTGACGCAGTGCATCGCGCTCCTCTTTAGGAATTTTTGTCGCTTCCAAGAAAGAGTATGAAACCCCTTTGTCGCCAAAGAAAATGCGGGTAGATCCAAAATCTACCGCAAAGCGAATTTTTCCGGTTGACGCATTTTCATGTTCGTCGAACTGTCCAAGATTTTCAATGAAGGATTTGCTTTTGCTGTATTCGGCGGACCACAAGGGTGTTGTGTTTTCTTGGGCAAAAAGTGGGGGAAAGCACAAATAAGTGAGCGCAAGGAAAAGAATAAGTATTCGATTCATAAGGTAGTATTTAGTTGTAAATCAAGATGTTGAGTTTAAATTTGGAATTTAAAAAATCAACATTCGATAGTTTAAGCAGGCGAAAGATACTTAAAATGTGCGAACTAAACCAAATCGGTGAAAGGGATTTTAAACCAGCGAAACACCTGTCATTTCGATTGGCGCGGCAATACCCATTCTGCGCAAAATCGTAGGGGCTACATCCGCTAAAACCCCATCTTTTAGAACGAGGTCACGCTCATTACTCACGAGGATGACAGGAACGGGATTCAGTGAGTGTGCGGTATTGGGTGAGCCATCTGCATTTACGGCAAAGTCTGCATTTCCATGGTCGGCGATGATGAGCAGCTCATACCCATGCTCAAGTCCTGTTTCAACAACTTTCTGTAGGCAAGAATCGACCGTCTCCACCGCCTTAACGATGGCCCTGTAAACGCCTGTATGCCCTACCATGTCTGGATTTGCAAAGTTCAAACAAAAGAAATCTGGACGTTTTGTTTTCATGCAGTTTATGATCTGATCACGGACTTCAGGCGCACTCATTTCTGGTTGTAAATCGTAGGTGGCTACTTTGGGTGAATTGACGAGAATACGGTCTTCCATGGGAAATTCGGCTTCTCGACCACCATTAAAAAAGAAGGTCACGTGCGGATATTTCTCTGTTTCAGCAATGCGCACTTGGGACTTGTCGAGTATGGATAAAACTTCACCCAAGGTGTTTTTTAGGTTGTCTTTCTCATAAATGACATGCACGTTTTTGAATTCAGAATCATAGCGTGTCATGGTGTAATATTCCAAACTCAGCGCACGCATGTTGAATTCATGGAAGTCACGTTGGGTGAGTGCAATGCTTATTTCTCTCGGCCGATCTGTGCGAAAGTTGAAATTGATGACCACATCGCCATCTTCGATTTTAGCGATAGGCTGACCATCCTTAGTAATAACGATAGGTTCGATAAATTCATCGGTTACACCATTTTCATACGATGCGGCGATCGCTTCTGCAGCAGAAGTGAAATCTAGTCCTTCGCCGTTTACCATTACGTCGTAGGCCTTTTTAATGCGTTCCCAACGGTTGTCGCGGTCCATGGCATAATAGCGACCTACCACAGAGGCAATTCGTCCTGTACTTTGAGCGAGTTCGTGCTCCAATTCCTCGATGAATGCCTTTCCACTTTTTGGGTCGCAGTCGCGGCCATCTGTGAATGCATGGATAAATACATCTTGCAAGTCGTATTGCTTGGCAAGTTTACAAAGGGCATAGATGTGTTCCTGATTGCTGTGGACCCCTCCTTTTGACACCAAACCGATGAGGTGCAATTTTACCTTATGGTCTTTGGCATGTTGAAAGGCATTGAGCAGTTTTGGATTTTGAAAAAAATCACCGTCTCGAATCGCTTTGTTGATTCGGGTAAGTTCTTGGTAAACAATTCGTCCAGCGCCAATATTTAAGTGACCAACCTCAGAGTTCCCCATTTGTCCATCGGGCAAGCCAACATGTTCGCCACTCGTCAATAAGGTGGCATATGGTCGCTTGGAAATGAGCTGATCCATGAACGGTGTGTGGGCATTGTAAACAGCATCTGAATGAGAATGGTCACCCAAACCCCAGCCGTCAAGAATAATTAGCCCGAGGCGTCTTGTCATTCTATAAAGTTATCTGAAAAATTGCTCCCTTTGACATATTTTGGGAATACGTGAGTGTGCCACCGTGCAATTTAACGAATTCGGAGGCGATAAACAATCCTAAACCGCTTCCTTTGGTGGTGCGTGTTTCTTCGTTTCCTCCGCGTCTAAATTTCTCGAAGATTTCCTGTTCCATGCCTGCGGGTACGCCAGCACCCTGGTCGGCAATGCGGATGATTGTTTTTCCCTGTTCGCGCTTTAGCTGAATGTCAACCTCTTCATGGGTATATTTCAATGCATTGTCAATCAAATTGCTGATGGCAGCATCGAGCATTAACTTATCTCCAATCACACGAATATCACTGGCTATAGTAGCTTTGATGCGTGATGGCTTATCTTGGAGTTTACCATCCAGACGCTCGATGATGCGTTGAACCAATGTGGAAAGATCAATGTCGATTTGCTCCGATTGAAAGGTTTGATTTTCCAATCGTGCAGCATTTAGAATGTTGTCAATTAATGCTTCCAACCGTTCGTTTTCAGCAATTGCCTTTTGCAGAAGTTCTTGTCGCAAGTCTTTGTCAAGTTCACGTTTCAGAATTGTCTGAAGGTACAATTTATTGGATGCGAGAGGAGTTTTGAGTTCATGCGTGACCGAAAGCATGAAGTTGTTTTGTTGCTGCGAAAGTTTCAATTCCTTTTTAATGGAGCTGCGAATTTTCCAAATGCCAGCTACGAGAATGGCAAAGAATACGAGTCCTTCTCCCATGATCATGGTGATGCGTTTGGAAATCTCTGAGGGCTCTTGCTTCAATTCTTCAGTGAGCTCAATCAAATGGTAGGCCCACCACGCAAATTGCACCAACGCGTAAATCCCGAGGATGTAAAAGAGGATGGCGTTTTGGCGTTTCATGGTCTTGAAGATTTTTAATAAGCACGCTCATTCTTGCCTTCAACCCAGTTGATAAAGGCCTTGTTTACCACCTTGTTTCCGCCAGGGGTAGGGTAATTGCCAGTGAAGTACCAATCACCTAGGTTTTGAGGACATGAAAGGTGGAGGTTTTCAACGGTCTGATAGATAATTTTTACCTCTGCGTTGAGCTTTGGTGGTGTCAATAATTCAGCAATCTTATCTGAAACTTCTTGATCAGTGAATGGTGAATAAATGTCTTTCACATGATTCACAATGTGCTCCTTTGGCAAATTGACTTGCAACAAACAACGCTGGTACACCTGCTCAATGCGGTCTTCCATTCCGCGGTCTTTCAAGAGTTGAATCGCCGCTTCAAAAGCAACGAAATCGCCCATTTTCGCCATGTCAATACCGTAGCAATCCGGGTATCGGATTTGAGGCGCAGAGGATACAACAATGATCTTCTTTGGATTGAGTCGGTCAAGAATTTTTAATATGCTTTGTTTCAAGGTTGTTCCACGAACGATCGAATCATCGATAACCACAAGGGTGTCTTTTCCGCGTTTGACACTGCCGTAGGTGATGTCGTACACGTGTGCCACGAGATCATCGCGAGAATCATCTTGGGTAATGAAGGTTCGAAGTTTTGCATCCTT